>JBKDQQ010000177.1:0-4280 GCA_046341775.1 Planctomycetia bacterium | reverse complement strand
GAAGCCCTGCGCCGCATCGAGGCTATCGAGCAAGCGTTGCGCGATGGCTGCACGCCGATGGGCGTGGTCGCGCGTCGAGGGCAGCAGTCAGCGATCCGGGCGGCATGCAAGCGGCTGGGGCTCAAACACGCGTCATTCAGCCAGGCTGACGTGGAGCGGTTGGAGCGTGCTGCGGGGCGGCAGATCGAATGGAAGCCCCAGTCGGCGCCGGCGCCACGGTTCGACCCGCCGCACATTCCAGACGCGGACGTCCCGGTCGAGGAGCTCATCGAAAAGCTGGAGCGCAACTACAAGCGCCGCGCCGAGCACAAGGCCGCGAAGACCTGGGCGCGCTTCACCTTGCGCGACGACGGACCCTACTGCCTCGCCGTCGTCGGCGACCCGCACCTCGACGATCCCGGCACCGACTGGGGCCTTCTGCGCCAGCACCACGAGCTCCTGCGCCGCGACCATGTCCACGGCGTGTGCCTGGGCGACGTCGTCAACAACTGGGCGGGGCGCCTCCAGAGGCTCTACGCCGAGCAGGAGGTGACGCGCACGCAGGGCTGGAAGCTCGCGCAGTGGTTCTTCGCGACGGTGCCTTGGCTGGTGATCGTGAAGGGCAATCATGATCTCTGGTCCTCCAGCCACGGTACGGGCGATCCGCTCGACTGGATGTCGCGCGGCGCGGCCATGCTCGAGGACTGGTCCGCGCAGTTCGAGGTCGCGACGCCAGCGGGCCACGCGGTCAAGGTCTGGGCGGCGCACGACTTCAAAGGCACGAGCATCTACAACCCGTTGCACGGGCCGATGCGCGCGGCAAAGTTCAGCGGCGGCGAGGCCGACGTCTACGTCGCTGGGCACCAGCATCACTGGGAACTGTTCGCCGGCGAGGACGCCAACAAGTCGGCGCGCCCGTTCTGGTTGGCGCGCGCCCGCGGCTACAAGTTCATTGATGCCTACGCGGACCAGCATCAGTTCGGCAGCCAGAAGCACGGCGCGACGATCGGCGTCGTGGTCGACCCGACGCGCGACGGGCCGGCGGGGCTGCACTGCTATGCCGACCTGGCCGAGGCGGTTGACGTGATGCAATGGAAGCGCGCACGAGCGGGAGGCGGCAATGCCAAAGCGGCGCGGCGGGTACGATGACCCGGACTGGGCGGAAGCGGCGGCGCATGTTGGTGAGTGCATGCAAGGGTCGATCATCGAGCTCCGTTCTTCGGATCCGCCGGGCCGTCCGTTTGAGCGACAGCGTCACCCGATCGGCTTCTGCATCGACCCGCAAGCGTACCGCGCCGCTCGCGGCCGTCGTCGCCGTGGTCGCGTGGCTACGCCACGGCGAGCCGATCCCTGACGGCTGGCGCCTCGCAGCGCAGCGTCTCACGCATCACCACCGATACGCCGTCCTCATCGAGCAGGTGCAACCATGATCGCAGCACTCCTCCCGGCGCTCGCGCCGATCGTCAGCCGCGTCGTCGGCAATCTGTTCCCAGACCCCGCCGAGAAGGCGAAGGCCGAGGCCGAGGCGATGCGCCAGCTTCTCGCCGCGCAATCGGAGATCCAGGCGGCGGCAGGCGAGATCGTGCGGACCGAGGCGGCGTCGAGCCACTGGCTCGCGGCCAACTGGCGGCCGCTCACGATGCTGACTTTCGTCGCGCTGATCGTCGCCCGGTGGTTTGGCTGGGCGGCGCCCGGCTTGTCCGAGGCCGAGGCGATCAAATTGTGGGGCATCGTTGAAGTCGGACTCGGCGGCTATGTCATCGGCCGCACGGCGGAAAAGCTGGTGCCCTCGATCGCGGAAGCGATGAAGCGGAAATGAGCCTGACCGATCGCGACCGGCGGCGTCTCGCCGGCGTCCACCCCGACCTCGTGCGTGTGGTTGAGCGCGCGGCGCGCGATGGAACTAAATTCCGCGTCATCGAGGGCCTGCGGTCGATGGACCGGCAGGCCGAGATTGTCCGCGCGGGCCGGTCCCAGACCATGCGCTCCCGCCACCTGACCGGCCATGCGGTCGATCTCGCGGCGCTGGACGAGGCCGGGAAGGTGACCTGGGCGAGGCCAGCCTACGAGGCGTTGGCCGCGCGGGTGAAGGCGGCGGCGGCGGTGGAGGGTGTGCAGATTGAGTGGGGCGGGGACTGGCGCAGCTTCTTCGATGGCCCGCACTTTCAACTGCCGTGGGCTTCCATCCCTAACAAGGGATGAACAGATGCAATGCGCCCTGCTTGGAGCTTTTCATATTGCGGGTTCAACTCACATCCGAGATACCGCCGACGATGCTGCACAGAGACTTGAGCCGTAGTCCCGCGGCCCATAAACGGGTCAAGCACGATGTCGCCGGGCCGGGAGCCCGCGAGAATGCACGGCTCGATTAGCGCGGGCGGAAAGGTGGCGAAATGCGCGCCTTTGTAAGGTGTGGCCGGTACTGACCAGACGCTGCGGCGGTTGCGCTCCTTCCACTCGCGCCCCGTCAGCGCCAGCAGCCCTGCCTTGGTGCGATGTTTTTCATTCTCGCCGTCCGTGTAGGCGTCAACGTACTTGTGGCGCTTGTTACCTGCGGGCTTCTCACTGACAGCAGGCTCCTTCATCGCCTCGCTATCGAAGTAGTACCGTTCCGACTTGCTCAACAGGAAGATGTACTCGTGGGCCTTGGTGCAGCGGTCGCGCACGCTCTCAGGCATCGGGTTAGGCTTGTGCCAGATGATGTCTTGGCGCAGATACCAGCCATCGGCGCGAAGGGCGAAGGCCAGCATCCACGGGATCCCAATCAGGTCTTTATGTTTTAGCCCTTCTGGCGCGCGTCGCGAGTGCTGATCGCCTCCGCCGTTTTCGTGAGTACGCTTTGCGCCTACTCCGCGTTGATTGTCTGTGCGGCCGCCATGCGCCCCGCCGTTCGATGCGTAGCTATCCCCAATGTTCAGCCACAGCGTCCCATCGTCGGCCAGCACTTCGCGCACACATCGGAATACCTCCACCATCGCGGCGATATACGCCTCGGGCGTAGGCTCCAAACCTATCTGCCCTTCGTGGCCGTAGTCCCGCAGCCCGAAGTAAGGCGGCGAAGTCACGCAGGTTTGCACTTTCACGCCGTCCGCTGCCCATCGGCGCATGATGTCGCGGCAGTCGCCAAATAAGATTTTGTCCATCCTAGCGGTGCCCCGATCTGATCCGCGCCTCTATCTCCATCGGGTGCGCCTCGTACCCATACCGCGCCAGCCCCCACAGATACCGCGCGGCAAAGCCCCACGCTCCGTATCGCTCGATCTGCTCAAGGTGGACGGACTCATGCGCGACGAGCCCCGGCGGCGGGGGCCAGTCGCGGTAATAGGCGACGCCCCAGGGCATCGTGATCGCCGAGAAGCCGGTGAGCCTGAGCCACCAGCGGATGACAGGCGGGGCGGGGCGGTGGGTCACCACAGCATCACCCCCAGCACGACCACCGTTATTGCTCCGGCAGCCGCAATCAGCGTGGTGGACACGGCGAACAGGGCGAGCGCCGTTGCCAGTATGGTGTCAATGAGCAGCCACCAGCGGATGACGAGCGGGGCGGGGCGGTGGGTCATAGCGCCACCGCCAACACTAGGCCGCCCAACCCGCCGATCAGCAGGCCCGCGCCCAGGCGGGCGACGAACCTATCGCCGCGCGCCTCAAACAGCAGCGCGACGCCAGCAAGCGCGGTGGCGAGGCCGCAAATGGCAAGGTAGATGGCGCCGAGGAGGATCATGGCTGTATCCCCAGCGCCGCACACGCTCTCCGCATTGGGGTCATGTTCACTTGAGGCGAATCGAGGCGCGCGATAATCCGCAGGGCAGACTCCAACACCTCGACGCGGGCGCGGAGGCGCTCGATCTCGGCGGCGGCTTCTAGCCTTTCGCTGCTGCTGATTGAGACGGAAAACGGTTCTAGGTTTCTCATCGTCCCGCCAGTCCCGCCGCACACCATGACCGGGAACAGCGTATGGGGCCATTGACTCGTCGAATGGATAAACATCATCTCCGCCCCGGCCGGGATGACCACTTTTTCGGGAGAGCGCAGCCGCTCCACGATGTCGTCGCTCATGGCGCGGTCTCCAGCAGATCTTTGGCTTGGGCCATTGCTCGGTTCCACTCATCCGCATACGACGGCAATGGGCATCCATTCTGGTGATCAACGAGCAGGCCCAAGGTCTCCTTCAACGCCTCGACGCGGGCGCGGAGCCGCTCGATCTCGGTGGCGGCTTCGAGCAATCCCGGCGAGATGGAATCGACATCCCAGTCGGGTTCTGGTGCGTAGCAGCCGCCCTTCGCGACCGCGCTGGCATACGT
>JBKDQQ010000176.1:0-9189 GCA_046341775.1 Planctomycetia bacterium | reverse complement strand
GCCCCTTGCGCTTGACGATGTCGCGGTAGTTCCACTGGATCCGCCGCGCCTTGCGCAACCACCGCGCCAGCGCGGCCCGGTCGAGCTCCGCCGCGCTGTTCAAGAACACCGAGGCGTCCTTGAACTTCGCGCCAAGCACGTCGAGGGCCGGTTCGTCGAAGTCGGCGCCGCTCCAGAACATCAGGCGGATGCCGCGCTTTTGACGGCTGTAGCCGACGATCGGGTTGCCCTCGAGGAACCACACCGGATGGGCGTGCCAGATCTTGCCTTCGGCCCCCGCGAGACCCCGCTCGATGGCCTTGGCGAGCGCATCGCACAGCTTCTCGTGCCCGGGCTCGAGTTCCTGGTTGTAGAGCTTGATGCCGGCGTCCACCCGGGCTCCTTCCTCGCCGGCCACGATAATGCCAAGTTCCCTTCCCGGGCGAGGCTTGCGCGCCGTCGGCGACCGCCGGGGGGGGCATCCGCGATCGCGCGGCCGCGGCATCCACCGGCGCGGCCCTTGGCGTAATCCCCGGCATGGACGAGCCGGACGAGCGCCTGTCGTCGTTCGAGTGCCCGCGTTGCGGCGTCCGCACGCAGGTTTGGCTCTTGGATGAGCTCCAGGAGGGCGCCGAATTGGTGGAGGAGTGCTCCGGGTGCCTGCGCGAGGTGCGCCTCGCCTGCCGCGCGGAGGGCGGTCAACGGCGGCTCGCCGCGCTGGGACGCACCCCGGGCGCGGCCGCGGACTTCGACCCCGCCGGGTCGTACCGCTGCCCATCCTGCTTCGAGTCGATCGACACCTGGATCGATCCGGAGAACGGCGTCCGGCAGGAGTATGTCGAGGACTGCCCCGTGTGCTGCAGGCCGAACCTCGTCCGCGCCCGCATCGGGCCCGATGGGGCGCTGGAGGTCGAGGCGCAGGCCGAGTAGGCGGCCCGCGGCCAGGCCGCGCCGACTGTCAAGCCAGCTTGACTGTCAAAAACGGTGGACAACGGCCCGGCACTCGATGCCGCCGTTGTGCCAGGTCGCGAACGGGGCGCCGCCCAAGCCCATGGCGCGCTCGAGCTCGGGGTTGCCCGAAAGCACGCAGGCGGTCCAGCCGGCCCCGTCCTGCCGCAGCGCATGGCCGAGCGCCTCCAGCGTCGCGCGCGCGGCGCGCTCGTCGCCGATGCGCTCGCCCCACGGCGGATTGGAGACCAGCCAGGCGTTCCAGCCGCGCTTCGGCCGCCAGTCCTCGGCGCGGCCTTGTTCCAGGCGCACGAGGTCGACGAGACCCGCCGCGCGCAGGTTGGCGCGCGCCTCGTCGAGGGCCGTCGCCGACGCGTCGCGCCCGACCACCTGCAGGCGGCCTTGCACGCTGGAGGCCGGCTTGCGTCGCGCCTCCAGCTCCGCGCGCAGCCGCGCCATGGCCGCGGCGTCGTGGTCCTTCCAGCGCTCGTGCGCGAAGCGCTTGCGGAACAGCCCTGGCGACCAGTCGAGGGCCTTCAAGAGCGCCTCGACAAGGATGGTGCCCGAGCCGCAGAACGGATCGACGAGCGGCGAGCGCAGGTCCCAGCCCGAGTGCAGCACGAGCGCCGCCGCGAAGGTCTCGGCGAGCGGCGCCTTGCCTTGGTGGACGCGCCAACCGCGCTTGTGCAGCGAGTCGCCGGAGGTGTCGAGCAGCAGCTTGCAGCGGTCCTTCGACAAGTGGACGCGCACCGGCAGCACGGGATCGTCGAGGTCCACCGAGGGGCGCGCGCCGCTCGACTCGCGGAAGCGGTCGCAGATGGCGTCCTTGGCGAGTTGCTCGAGGTAGTGCGTGTGGTCGAGGCGGCTGTCGCTGGTCGTGGCGTCGATGCGGATCGTCGCGTCGCTGCCGATCCACTGCTCCCATGGCACGGACTTGGCACCGGCGTGGAAGCTCGCTTCGTCCGCGGCCGCGAAGGTGGCCACGCGCCGCAGGACGCGGATGGCGGTGCGCAGCTCCAAATTGGCGCGCGCGGCGTCGAGCGCGGTGCCGGTGAACTGCACCCCGCCCACCTGCCGTTCGATGTTGCCGAACTTGAGCGCCTTCAGTTCGGCGTGCAGCAGCGGCTCCAACCCGCGCGCGCAGGTGACGAAGTGCTCGTGGCGTTCGCGCGCCGGCGGGCGGGGGCGTGCTTGCGGGATCGGTTGGAGGGGCGCGTCCATCTGGTCGGCGGCGGAGGGGGGAGGATCGCAGGCGCGGGCCCCGGGCGCCACTTCCGTTCCGCTTCGCCACGGCGGGTGCGATTTCCGGCCCGGCGGCCTGCCGCATCCCGCCCGCGCGCATCCGATACTGTGTAGGACATGCACTGCACGCCTTTCCTGCGAGCCGCTGCCCTCGCGCTCGTCTGCGCCATGCCGGCGACTGCCGCGAGGGGCGCTTTCGCGCAGGCGCCCGGCGCGGAGCCGCGTCCCGCCGCGCCCGCGCCCGTGGAAGCCCGCGAGGTCCCGCTCTACGCGCGCGTCGTCGTGATCGGGTCCGAGTCTTCGCACGGCGCGGCCTGGGCCGCCGAAGTCGGCGCGACGGTGTCGCTCGCGGACGTCGTCGAGCAGGCGATCCTGTGCCGCCATGGCGCGGTGGCGCGCTACACGGACTCGAGCGCGGGCCGCGACGCGCTGGTCGACCTCGAGCGGCAGGCGCGCCTCGCCAAAGCCGACAAGCCCACCTTGGTCGTGGCGCTCGATTCGCTGGCGATGTCGGTGCACGACGCGGGCGAGGCCGCTACCGAGCGCTTCGAGCGCGCGCTCGCCGCGCTCAAGGGGATCGGCGCGCCGTTGCTCGTCGGGGACCTGCCCGACTGGGGCGCCTTGGCCGAGCGCTCGCCCGGCGGATTCGTCGACGCCCGCAAGCTGCCGTCGCCGCAGGTGCGCGCGCGACTCGCCGAGCGCTTGGGGACCTTCGCGCGCGACGAGAAGGATGTGGTCGTCGCGCCCGCGTCGCGGTTGTGGTCGCACCTCGAGCGCGACGAGCCGCTCAAGGCGCGCGGCAACCTCTGGGGGCGCGCCTGGTTGCCCGACCTCGCGGCCAAGGATCGCCTCGCGCTGCGCCTCGATGGCGGCATCGCGCTGTGGGTGCTGGCGGCGGACGCCTTGTGCCGCTCGCGCGTCGACGCGCCGGCGGATGTGCTCGTGTTCGACGCGCGCGAGTTGCGCCGGCGCGTCTACGCCTCGCGCGCCAAGGAGCGCGAAGCCGCGGAAGCCGCGGAGTTGGAGCGGCAGCGCGGACCCGTGCGTCCTCCTCCTCCGCCCCCGCCCACGCCGGCCGAGCAGGAACGCGCCAAGCGCGAGAAGGCCGAGCGCCAGGGCCGCGAAGGCGGTTGAGCGCTTCGCCGGAGGCCTCGCACGCCTCCGTCCTCAGACGCCCATGATGTGGTATCCGCCGTCGACGTAGACGATCGAGCCCGTGATGCCGCGCGAGAGCGGCGAGGCGAGGAAGTAGCAGGTGTCGCCCACTTCGTCGGCCGTGACGTTGCGGCGCAGCGGCGCCTTGGCGGCGATCTCGTCGAGGATGTCCGTGAACCCCGAGACGCCCGCGGAGGACAGCGTGCGGATCGGGCCGGCGCTGATGCCGTTGACGCGGATGCCGCGCGGGCCGAGGTCGTGCGAGAGGTAGCGCACGCTGGCCTCCAAGGCCGCCTTGGCGATGCCCATGATGTTGTAGTTCGGGATGACGCGTTCGCCGCCGATGTAGGAGAGCGTGATGATCGAGCCTTGGCGTCCTTCCATCAGCGGCAGCACCGCGCGCGTCACGGCGGTCAGCGAGTACGCCGACACCTCGTGCGCGATCATGTAGCCGTCGCGACTGGTGTTGAAGAAGTCGCCCTGCAGTTCTTCGCGCTTGGCGAAGGCCACGCCGTGCACGAGGCAGTCGAGGCCGCCGAACTCCTCCTTCAGGGCGCGCGCCACCGATTCGATCGTCTCGGGTTGCGTGACGTCGCAGGGCAGGACGAGCGAATCGGGCAGTTCCGCGGCGAGCTCGCGCACACCTTTCTCCATGCGCTCGCCCATGTAGGTGAGCGCGAGGCGCATGCCGGCCTTGGATAGGGATTGGGCGCAGGCCCAGGCGATCGAGCGACGGTTGGCGACGCCGAGCACGAGGCCCGTCTTGCCTTGCAGCAACTTGTCCATGCAGTGGTCGTCCGGGGAGGAGGCACGCGGACGGCCTCCCGCCGTCTCGCAGCGCGTGCGCACGAACCAGCGAGGATAGCGTGTCGCGGCGCGAAGCAGCGCAGGATCGCCACCCTCAGGCGCACCGCCAGCGTGCAGCGAAGCGGGGAATCTCCACATCATCAGCGCCGCGCCGCCAGCCGACCCGGTTGGTCGGCTCGGCCATAATTGCAGCGCTTACTAATTGCGTGCAGGGAAGATCTAATTTTGAACGATCCTAGGTCGTTCGGCATTCGAGGAATCCCTCTCCCCGACATTTCGGTAGCCCGCCTAGCTTCGCAATGGAGCGCGAGACGCAGGCTGCTTGGCCGGCGTGCGCGCTCCGTGCGATCGCTTCTCCGTCGCACGCCTGCTGCATCGCTCCCTCCTCTACGTCCCGCTCACTGCGAGGTCGCCCGCCATGGCTCGTCACGCGCCGCGCCGACTGTCCTCCTCCTCGTCTCCCTCGTCCGCCAACTCTGCTGGCGGCGCTCGCACCGCCCCGCGCGCCGAAGCGGCGCTCGTCGCGCGCACCGAGTGCCCCGCACCGCGCGATGCGGCACCCGTGCCCTGCCGAGTGGCCGCGGACGCCCTGCGTCCCTCGAAGGCGCAAGGGGCATCCACCACGACGGATTCGGGCCTCCTCGCGGCATCCGCCACGACGGAAGGCGTGCGTTGGAGGCTGCTCTTGTGCGGCGCCACCCCGCGCGAGGTGCTGGCGCGCATCGTGCGCGACGATCCGCTGCGACTGCGCGCGCGCATAGGCGTGCGCCTCCTCGAGCGTTGCCTGCTGCTCGACGCCGACCGCGTGCTGCTGCGGGCCTTTGCGCGCATAGCCCGCGCCGCCGGTCGCTACCAAGGCCGGCCGGACTTGGGTCCGTGGTTGGACGGGCACATCGACCAGGCCTTGGAGGATTGTCGCGTGTCGAACACGGAAGCCGCGGTCCGACCGCAGCCGGCGGGGGGCGCGTTCCACCAACTCGCGCGTCCGCTGCGGCTCGACGCCGCGCGACTTGCCGTGGCGTGCGCACGCTTCAATGAACGCGACGACGAGGCGCGACGCGCGTTCTTCCAATTGGTGTTGCGTCGTCCCGCGACGACGCACACGCCGCCCGCCGTTCCGGGGATGGCCGAATTGGAGGCGCTGCGGCGCGCGCTGGAGCCGTTCATCGCCCTGTCGGCCGCGCCAGTCGTCGTGCCCGCGCCCAAGTCGGTTTCCGGATCCAAGTCGGTTTCCGGATCCAAGCGCGAGGTGTCGCGTGGTCGCTGAACATTCCTTCCAATCCGACGCGGGGCCGCGGGAGGGCGCGCGCGCAGCCGCGCATCCGGACGCGGCGCTGCCCGCCGGTTCCTGCAGCACGCTGTTGCGCGCGCCTCGTCGATCCTTGCTCGTCGAGCAAGTGGAGATCGAACTGTTGCGACTGGAGCGCGAAGAAGTCGCTTCCGCCTGCGCCGATGGAGCGCGCTTGGCGTTGGCGGTGTTGGCGCTGGAGTCGCGCGCCCAAGAGCGCGAGCCTGATCCGGCGACGAGCAGCGTCTCGGCCTCGGGGATGGACGCTGCGCGCGCCTGCATCGGGCAGGAGGAGCTTCGACGCGACATGGATCGGCGCCGCGAGGCGGCGCTCTTGGCGCGTGAAGGCCTCGAGCAGCGCATCGCTGCGTGGCGCGAGCGAGTGCGCGGCTTGCTGACGGCGCTGCAACTCGAGGGGTTGTCCGTCCCATCCGTGCTGGCGCAGGCCTACGGCAGTCCGCTTTCGGCTTGGCCTTCGGCGGCGAACCTGGCCCAAGCCGCCTGCACTTGGTCGCCCACCGACGGGCACCGCGTGTTGTGCGCGCGGGCCTTGCTGGACTCCGGCTTCCCCGAAGAGGCGCGCGAGTGGCTGTACAGCGTCCCCGACGCGGCGCGACCGCGGGATCTTGCGCGCGTGCTGGGATTGGGGCGCGAACACGGCGCCGCGCCGGCCGCGGCCGAGGGCGTACAGCGCGCGGGAGGCCTGCCGTGAACCAGTCAATCGACGTGCTCGACCTCGTGCTGGGGCGAGCGTGCGCGACCGCCAAGCCGCGGTCGACGACGACCGTGTCGAATACGCCGCGATCCGCAGGCGACGACGGGCGCTTGCGCGATGTCGTGCGCTTCCTGCAATTGCTGGTCGACGATGCGCAGTCGCCCGATGGTGGCCGCACCAGTCTCGGCTTCGACACGGCGCGGGTGGAACTGGACGCCTGCGATCGCCAAGCGGCCTGCGAGGCGCTCGTGGCCTTGCTTCAGGATGCCCTTGGCCGGGCGGGCACGGCGGATTGCTGGTTGGCCTGCGGGACGCCGGCCCTGGAGGCGCGCACGGCGTGGCGCGTGCTCGACGATCTGCGGGACGAACAGCCTTGGCTGCCGGGACCCGAGGCCGCCCAGCAGGGCGCGGCTCAACTCGCGGATGCGCTGCTGGAAGCGCTGGGAAGGAGCACGAACGAGCCCGCGCAGGCCGCGCTGTGGCGTGCTCGTTGGTTGCACGCCAGCGGATGCCTCGACGAAGCCGAGCTGTTCTACCGCCGCCTCGCCGCGCCTGTACCCGCCACGGCAAGTGGACGCGAGGGCGGTGCCGGCGGCGCAACGGAGTCCCGACCGACCCGATCGCCAACCACCAGTGCCATGGAAGCCGCGCGGGATGGGGACGCCGGTGCTACGGCTTCGCACTGCACGCGCCTGCAGGCTGCGCGCGACATGTGCGCGTTGCTGCTCCAACGCGGAGCGGTGCGCGAGGCGGCTCTTTGGCGCGCGTCGTGGCGGACATCCACGGAGCATCCTTCCGCCGCGACGCCAACGTCGACGTGCGCAACGGCATCGGGAGCGACATCGATCCCGTCGTCGTCGGGGGCGAATCCGCCGCGCTCCGCTGCGCCCAGATCGATGGTGCCGGTGTCGACTGGATCCGCCTCTGCTGGATCTGCCTCTGCTGGACCGTCCCTTGCTGGACCTGCCTCGACTGGACCTGCCTCGACCGTGCCGACCTCGATGGGAGCGCGGTTCGCAGCAGCCGATGTTGCAGGCGCATCGGCGCACGGCTGGTCGCTGCTCGATGGAGCCTTGGCCTTGGCAGAGGGCGACTGGGCCGTGGCGCGCGTGCACCTCGCCGCGGTCGATCTAGGCTCCGTGCCCTTGGCGCTCGTCGAGTTGTCGCGCGCGCTGCCCGAGTGCGCCGAAGCCTTGCCCGGCGCGGCAACGGGGATGCGCGCCGGCGCGGGAGCGCCACGGCCACGCCTCGAGCGCAGGTCGGTGGGCGCGGTGGCGCTCGTGGCCTACGCGCAGGGCGTCGATGGCGCGGTGCGGCCGGTGCACTCCGATGCTGCCGTGGGCCTGCGCTCCCTCCTGGCCGAGCATGCCATCGTGCGCGAGGACGCGCTGGCGGTTTCGGGCTCGCTCGAGGCGCGTCTCTTCGCCGGCGGGCGTGGCGTGGTGGAGCACGCCCAACCTGTCGCTCGCCCGGCGCTCGTGGGCGATCGGCACCTGGAGCGCGTCGCTCCGATCGTCGGTGCCATCGGGCGCGGGGCCAAATGCGTGGCGCTGGAGCCGATCTTGGACGAGACGGGCGAACCGCTCGGCTGGCTGCACCTCGAATGGGAGCACCATCTCGTCCCGCCCGAATGCGTGCGGCGCAACCTGGCCTCGCGAGCCCTGGAGCACTTGCGCCGCGCGCCCGCCGGCACGCGGACCAAGGAATGTGGCGAGGTCGGCGCCATCGCGTCGTCGACCGGTGCATGCGCGCCGGCCGAGGATGCCCCGCCGCGCGAGCATGTGCGAGCCGAGTTCGAGCAGTGCGTCGAGGCGTTGGAGCTGAAGTGGACACGGAGGGTGTGGCGCGCGTTCCTCGTGGAGGATGGCGCGCCCATCGAGGTCCACCGCGGCGGCGCCTTGGACGCCTTCGGTCTGCAGGCCGTCCCTGGCGACTCGGAAGAGCAACGCTCCGCGTCGGGCGGCAAGGCCTTGTCGCGCGCGTTGGCCTGGCGCACTTGCGCAGGCTTCGATGCCCCCGATCCGCGCGCGGCCTTGTGGCCGGAGGCCAAGTCCGGCGTCGTGCTGCCGCTGGACCTCGGTGGGCGGGTGGTGGGGGCGATCGCCATCGAGTCGCAGCACGCGCGCGACTTTCGCGACTTCGACGGGCACGCCCTCCAACATCGCCTGGCCGGGCGCGCCATGGGCTTGCGGCTGGCCGCGTTCCGCGACGACCATCGCCGGCGTCACGGTTGGGCGCCGGCGTTCGACGCGCGACGCGGGGACCTGCTGGCGTTCGCCACGCGGCTCTCCGAGGTCGCGCGATCGCGCTGCGTGCTGGCGATCTCGGGCGAGCATGGCAGCGGCAAGTTGGTCGTCGCGCGCTGGACGCACTTCGAAGGCGGCTCGGCGCGCGGTCCCTTCGTCGTCCAACCGGCGGGCGCGGGTGCGCTCGACTGGACGCGCCTCTTGCGCGCGGCCCATGGCGGCACGCTGGTCGTCGACCAACTCGAGTCGATGGTGGACGCCGAGCAACGACGATTCCTGCAAGTGCTCGACGGCCACCAGCTCGAGGACGAGCGTCCCGTGCGGGTCGGAGGAGCGCGCATCGTCGCTTGTTGCATCGATGGCTTGGCGCGGCTCGCGGCCGATGGGCGCCTGCGTCCGGATCTCGCCGCGCGCTTGGCGCGCTACGAGCTCGTCGTGCCGCCCCTGCGCAGCCGCCGCGCCGACATTCCGGTGCTATTCGGCGCGATGTTGGCGCGCTTCGCCGACGAGGAGGGTTGTCGCGCGCCGGAAGTGGCGGAGGAGGCCATGGCCGTGCTGTTCCGACAGGAGCATCCCGGCAACTTGCGCGATCTCGAGGCCATGGCCCAGCGCCTGGTCGTGCACGAACGTGGAGGCATCGTCGCGGCCGCCGATCTCGAGCGCATCGCGCGCGAGCACGGTTGGAAGCTCGCGCCTCGCATTCCGTCGCGCCACCCGCGGGTCGAGGACATTCGCGACGCCTTGTGGAGCACGCGCATGCAGTCCGGCCGCACGAACAAGACGCGCGCGGCGCTGTGGCTGGGCTGGGA
>JBKDQQ010000175.1:0-2861 GCA_046341775.1 Planctomycetia bacterium | reverse complement strand
GAAGAGCTGCTGGGCCGCAGGCGACTTGGTGCTGACCGCGAAGTGCACGCGTCCCAGCTCGGCTGTGGTCGGCGCGCCGGCGCCGGGGTCTGCAGCAGGGTGCGACGCGCAGGCGGCGACGAAGAGCGCCCAGACGGCGACAAGATGCCGCAGGGCACGCGCGCCACGCAGGCGGATGGCGATGGCCGAAGTCGGCGAGGTATCAGGGAGCTTGTGGTGCGAAGTCATGGCATGAAGACGAGGGACCGGCGCCACGCGCGCCCGAACCGCGCATCGCGGTCCGGAGCTGGCGGAGTGCGCTGCCTACATGTGGATTGCCGCTGCAGTGTCCATGGTTGTCGAGGGCGTCGTCAATCCGCGGTCGAGGGCCGAACCGAACCAGCTGCCACCACCCCCGCGAGCACCTGCGCCAGCGACCACTTCCGCGCCTGCCACTCCACCTGCCGCTCGACACGGTCGTAGCCCCAGGCGCTGGACTGCAACCGGCCTTCGAGTCGAGGGCAGCGTCTAGTCGCTGTCGTCGTAGTCGATCAGGACGAGGACATCCTTGTGCTCGAAGCGCCGCAGCACACCGACGAGCCTCATGTGATGAGACACCAACCGAACGGGAATCAGCTCCTCGATCCTCGTGCCCATTTCCGAAGCGATCACCGTGGCCCCACTACCGGGGTGGTCAAGGAATCGATCGAAGACCTTCCTCATCATCGTGTTGGCCGGCACGTGTTCGCGCGTCAGGGCGAAGATGCCATCCGCTCCGCCGGGGCTTTGCGCACGACGCGGATCGAATCCGTAGCTCGCGTTCTTGAGGGCAGTGAGGAAGCTCTTCGACTCCCAGACCCGGCCCCGCTTGCAAGCCTTGCGCAGACGACCCGTCAGGGCCAGGTCGAGTGCCCGACCATCTCGAATGAAGGTGTGCACGACCACATACGGCCGTGCGTCCAAGTGGAGTTCCGCGGCCTCCACCAGGGTCTTCGCTTCGTCGAGGTTCATCTTCGATAGCCGAACTATACCCTCCGTCTCGAAACGCTCGAGAACGATACCGCAAGGCATCCAACGGGGCTGGCGCGGCTGCTGTCGACATGCAGCTGCCGCATGCTCGCATGCGCACCCTCATGCCAACGCTTGCAGGCTCCACGACCACGAAACGTTGCTCTTCATCTCTTGAGGAGTAGGCGTTTGTGCCGCCGAAGCCGACGGGCGCCTTGTTGGCGTCAGCGAACGGGCGCCTCGCTCGGTTCGCCAGCCCGCCCACCGAGGCCCAAGGCAGGCTCCGGAGGCTCCACTTGACAGATAGGCGCCCTGCACCAAACCTACGCTCGCGGTCGATGACGACCGCCTCCGGGGGAAGTCCTCCGCTTGGAGTGCCTCTGCTCCGAATCTCTCTGGGGACCCTGCATGCGGATCGGTCTGGACCTCGACGGGCTGCTGGACGAGCAGCCGACGTTCTTCTCCTTCCTCACGGCTGCCCTTCGGTCGGGCAACCATTTCGTCGCGGTGCTCACATTCCGCAACCCGGCGGGTCGGGCGGATACGGAGGCCCAGCTGAGGGCACTCGGCATCCAGTATGACGAGCTGCATTTCGCCCGGTCGCTGTCCGACAAGGGGCGATTGTGTAGGGAGCTGAACATCGACGTGTACTTCGACGATCAGGACGAGTGCGTGGTCGGCGTCGACGAGAAGACCGCCGTGTTCAAGATCCGCAACGGCGGGAACTTCGACTTCGGTGAGCAGAAGTGGCTCAGCACCGCGACGCTCACCCGCCATCTCTGACCGGGAGCCGCCCACGAGTTGGACCGCCGACTCGCCTAGTCGAACGAGCAGCGAGATGCGCTGCGCGCTAGGCCGCGGCCGCCGTCCTCGCGTTCACATGAGCCGTTGACCATCTCACTGCCTGCCATCGGCAGGCGACCCTCGGCCGCGCCGCAGCCGACGCAATGGTCGGGCCAGGCTCCGGCGTTGCGAGCGATGCGACGCACCGCGTGGCACGAAGTGCCAAGGCTGGTGCGTGACGGATCGTCCGGATCAGGTTCGGTCGGACCGGCGCGTCCGCTACCGCAGGACTTCGCGGGCCACGACCAGCACTTGGCCGTCCCCGAGCTCCACGCAATCGAGGGACAGGCAGCGCCTGTCGTTGCCGCAGTCGTAGTGCCAGTTGCGCCCAGGCTTGCCCGATCGACTGACATCGCCAAAGGCGTCGAGCGCACGCAACTCGCGTTCCCACGCACTTCCATCCAAAGCGACGCGCGCCTCCGGAACCCTGCGCTTGAAGACGCGCCGCAGGACGGTGATGTCCCCTCCCTCGAACATTCCGGCCTCCGTGCGCTCGAAGCTGCTCGCCGGCATCGCGCTCGCGGCCATCGCATCGAAACGCGCCTCGTCCAGCACTTTGGACGGTCGTGCCTCGCCGCAACCCGGAGCGGCCAGAGCCAACGCGGACGCGGCCAACACGGGCAGGGCGCCAGCACCGAGCAGGTTGATCGGGCGGCGAACCAGGTGCAAGAGTCGGGCTCGTTGGGGCAGTGGGGCCGCGCTGGGACGGTGCTTCATGGCCTTCAACGTACACGCGACAAGGAGCGAGGCAAGGACACTCGCAAGCCCGGGCTGGCTGAATCCGGCCGCGCCCACGCTCGTACAATGAGGGCATCATGCGCCTGTTCCCCCTGCTGTCCTCGGTCGCCCTGCTCGCCTCCACCTCCTCCGCCCAGATGCCGTTCAACGACGTGCATCCGGTGTTCCTCGCGAACTGCAGCGGGTGCCACTCGACCTCGGGGTTCGGCGGGTTCAACATCGCGGCCGGCAACATCGCCACGGCGTACCAGCAGTCGCAACTGCCCTCGTACACGAGCGCCGGGCAGACGAAG
>JBKDQQ010000174.1:0-8073 GCA_046341775.1 Planctomycetia bacterium | reverse complement strand
CGCAGAAGAAGCCGCCCGTCGAGGTCCAGAGCCTCGTCCCCCACGTCGGCGACCTGGATTCCGCGCGCGCGCTGGCCAAGGAGCGCAACGCGCCGCTCCTCGTCCACATGGTGCTCGACGGCGAAAGCGACAACGACGCCTACCGCGACAAGCTGCTCTCCGATCCCGAGCTCGTGAAGCTCTCGCTGCAGGCCGTGGTCGTCGTCTCCAACAACGGCACGCACAAGAAGAAGACGATCGAGCTGAAGTCCGAGGAGAAGGACGGCAAGCCGACGAAGAAGGAGGTGTGCGAGGCCTATCCGATGTACGACTCGTGCGCCAAGCACCAGAAGAACTGGAACGAGCTGTACGGCCTCTACAAGGAGGACTCGGGCGACCTGCGCTGTCCGCAGGCGATCCTGTCCCTGCCCGACGGCAAGCAGCACCAGCGTTGGCACGACGGCACGGTTCCGTCGGCCGAGGACATCCGCGGCGCGCTCTCGGACGCGATCAAGCTCGCCGGTCCCGGCTTGACGCTCGAGCAGTTGGAGGCGGTCAAGAAGCTGGCCGCCGACGCGCGCGCGGCCGAATCGAGCGACGACGTGGCGACGTGGCGCGCATGGAGCGGCGTGCTGGCCATCGCGCCGCGCGGCAAGTGGGCCGACGAAGCCACGGCCGGCCGCGACGCGTCCTTCGCGCGGATCCAGGCGCGCGTCAAGGACCTGCAAGCGAAGCTCGCGCCCGGCACGGTGGTGGCCGCCGCGCGCGCGTTGCGCCAATTGGGGCAGGAGCTGGCCGGCACGCCGCTCGAGAAGGAGATCCTGCAGGCCCTCAAGAAGGCCGAGGCGCAGAAGGAGCTCAAGGAGGAGCTCGCCAAGGCGCGTCTGGAGGAGGAGGCCGATGCACTCCTCAAGGAAGCCGAGACCGCGGCGGACCTCGGCGACCAGAAGAAGGCCGAGAAGGTCGCGCGCAAGTTGTTCGCGAAGAAGTACCGCGAGACGGGCGCCGCGCGCGTGGGGCGCGAACGTTGGCCCGACCTCGCGCGCGAGATCGAGGACGCCGAGAAGGACAAGAAGTAGGCTCGCGCGCGGAGCGCGCTGCATCGGCCGGGCCGCGCGCGCCCGACGCCGCCGTCAGTGGAACCCGCGCAAGTGCGTGCCGCGCGGATCGACGAAGGCCTCGAACACCGCGTCGGGACCGACCTCGCGATCGAGGCGCTGCGCGAGCTTCTGGCGCAGCAAGTCCTGCGCCAAGGTCGGCCCGCGACCGCCGTTGACGGAACCCGTGTAGACGCGCACCTGATCGACGAAGCCGTGCGATAGGTAGTGCGAGGTCAGGATCGGGCCGCTCTCGAGCAGCACGCGTCGCACGCCGAGCTCCTCCCACAGGTGGCGTTGGACGTCGCGCAGGTCCACGCCGTCGTCCGTGGCGACGTGCAGTTCGTGCACCTCGGCGCCCGCGTCGATCAAGGCGTGGTGGCGCGCCGCGTTCGCGCCGCCGATGCACAGGATGATCGTGCGGCCGCCGGCTTCGGCCTCGGTCTGCAGCTGCTTCAGGATGCGCGCGGTGGGCGGCGTGCGCAGTCGGCTGTCGAGGATGACGCGCAACGGCGGCTTGCGGGTGTCGCCGGGAGGGCGCACGGTCATGCGCGGATCGTCGGCGATCACGGTGCCGACGCCCGTGACGATGGCGTCGACGCGGCTGCGCAGCACGGCCACTTCCTCGAGCGAAGCGTGCGAGGAGATCCAACGCCCCCCGCCCACGCCTTCCGGCGGGACCAACTGCCCCGTGCGCGTCTGGGCCCACTTGGCGATGGTCCACGGACGCGGCCGCCGCAGGCGTTCGTTGTCGGTCCACTGCAGGAAGTGCGGCGCAACTTCCGAGAGCGGCGCCATCCCCTCGAGCAGCACGACCTCGAGGCCCTTCTCGCGCAGGAGTTCGAGCCCGCGGCCGCGGTGGCGCGGATCGGGATCGAGGGCGCCGACGACCACGCGACCGATGCCCGCGGCGAGGATGGCGTCCACGCAAGGCGGGGTCTTGCCGTGGCTCGAGCAAGGCTCGAGCGTGACGACGAGCGTGTCCGCGGACAGGACCGCCGTGCCCGCGGCGCGCATGGCCTCGATCTCGGCGTGCGGCCCGCCGTAGTGGCGATGGACGCCGCGCCCGACGACCTCCGTCCCCGCCAGCAAGGCCGCGCCCACGCAAGGATTCGGCGCCACGTCGAAACGCCGCGTCGCCGCCTCGCGCGACAGTTCGCCGAGCAGGCGGGCTAGGGTGTCTTCGTCCAGGATCGCCGTGGGAGTGCGCATGCAGGCCGTGCCCGAGTGCGAGCCACTCTAGGCTACCTGCGGCAGGAATCGAGCGGATCCGGAGCCCAACTCCAGCCGCACTTCCCTTTCCGTTCACGGCGGGCATACTTTGTGCCCTCCGGCGTCGCCGCCAGGCCATCCCGCGCCGGCCAGCACCACCCCGAAGGCCTCCGCCCAGCGAGGCCCACACCGCGCCGCCGGCAACGCGGCGCACACGGACCGAAGATGAAGACTCCCATTCGCGTCGCCGTCACCGGCGCCGCCGGCCAGATCGGCTACGCCCTGCTCCCGCGCATCGCCTCCGGCGCCTTGTTCGGCCCGGACCAGCCGGTGATCCTGCACCTGATCGAGATCCCGAACGACAAGGCGCTCGCGGCCCTGCGCGGGGTCGCGATGGAGCTCGACGACTGCGCCTTCCCGCTGCTCTCGGGCATCGTGCAGACGAGCGACCTCGACGTCGGCTTCAAGGACGTCAACTGGGCCCTGCTCGTCGGCGCCAAGCCGCGCGGCCCGGGCATGGAGCGCAACGACCTGTTGAAGGACAACGGCGCCATCTTCGTCGGCCAGGGCAAGGCGATCGCCAAGAACGCCGCGTCCGACGTGCGCGTCGCCGTCGTCGGCAACCCCTGCAACACGAACGCGTGGATCTGCCAGCAGGCCGCCAAGGGCGTCCCCGCGGACCGCTTCACGGCCATGACGCGCCTCGACCAGAACCGCGCGCAGGCCCAGCTCGCGCAGAAGGCCGGCGTGCCGATCACCGACGTCAAGGGCACGCTGATCTGGGGCAACCACAGCGCCACGCAGGTGCCCGACTTCTACCACGCTACGATCAAGGGCAAGCCGGTGACCGAGGTCGTCGCCGACCACGATTGGCTCAAGACCACCTTCATCAGCACCGTGCAAAAGCGCGGCGCCGCCATCATCGAGGCGCGCGGCGTCTCGAGCGCGGCGTCGGCGGCCAACGCGCTGATCGACCATGTGCGCGACCTGCACTTCCCGACTCCGGCCGGCGAATGGCGCTCGATCTGCGTCACCTCCGACGGCAGCTACGGCGTGCCGGCGGGCATCATCTCGAGCTTCCCGATCCGCTCCGACGGCAAGGGCGGCTGGAGCATCGTGCAAGGGCTCGACCTGAACGACTTCCTCAAGGAGAAGATCGCCGCGACCGTCAAGGAGCTCGAAGGCGAGCGCGAAGTGGTCAAGGCGCTCGTGTCCTGACGCGCGCGGGCGTCCTGCCCGGCATGGCGTTCGGCGGGACGAGCCTCGAGCGATCGGGGCTCGTCCCGCCCTCCTTGCGAGTCCTCCGCCGGACCGCGCGCGAAGCCCTCGCATCCGCCGCAGGCGTCGCCTAGCCTCGACCACGATGAACCGCCCGACCACTCGCATCGTCCTCGCCCTCCTGGCGTCCTCCACCGCCTGCGTCGGCCCGCGCGAAGGCGTGGCCGTCCCGCCGGGCAGCGACCTGCTCGTGCTCGAGAAGAGCGCGGCGCGCATGTCCACGAGGAACCCCGCCACGGGGACGCTGCGCGGCGTGCTCGAGACCGGCGCGGGTCCGCACGAGGTGTGCGTGTCGGACGACGGTTCGCGCGCCGTGGTGGCGAACCACGGAACCGCCGAGCCGGGCGCGACGCTCGCGGTGTACTGGCTGCCCGAGGACCGCCGCGAGCACATCGTCGAACTCGGAGCGACGCGCCCGCACGGACTCGCCTTCCTCGATCGGCGCAGCACCGTGGCGGTCACCTGCGAGGGCGAGGACAAGGTGCTCGTGGTCGATGTCGCCGCCGGCAAGGTGCTGCGGCGCTTCGACGCCGGCGGCAAGCGGCCGCACATGCTCGCCGTGCCGCCCGACGGCGGAAGCATCTTCGTCGCCTGCATGGACAGCAACGAGGTCGTGCGCCTCGACGCGCAGAGCGGCGCGGTGCTGGCGCGCGCGCGCACGGGGGACCAACCGGAGGGACTCGCGCTGGCTCCCGATGGAAGGGAGCTGTGGGTCGCCAACCGCGGCGACGACGACCTCGTCGTGCTCGACGCGCAGACGCTCGCGGAGCGCGCGCGTCTCGCCGTGGGCGACTTCCCCATCCGCGTCGAGATCACGCCGGATGGACGCATGGCGCTGGTCTCCAACGCGGCGAGCGGCGACGTCTCGCTGGTCTCGGTCCCGCAGCGCCGCGAACTTCGGCGCATCCCGCTCGCGGAAGGCTCCATGCCCGTGGGCATCGAGATCGAACCGCAGGGACGCCACGCGTGGGTCGCGCTCACCAAGCTCGACCAGATCGCGATCGTCGACCTCGTGGGCGAGCGCGTGGTCGGACGCATCGAGGGCGGTGCGGAGCCCGATGGCATGGCCTGGGTGCGCCGTCGCCAGGCCTTCCAGTTCCTGCCGGACTAGCCCGCCGGACCCGCCCGGGCCGATCACGCGGCGCGAAGCGCGCGCCACGGCGCAGGGGCCTTGGCGCGAAGTTCCTTCCGATCCGCGATCGATTGCGGCCCGGGCGCGGAGCTTCCGGCGGAACCGAGCCTGCGCGCGCCCGCGTCCTCCCCTAGGATTGGAAGAGTGCGACCCCGGCCGGTCGCGCAGGCCCACTCCACCCGCCCACCATGCACCTCGATCGCCCGCGCCTGCTCTCCCCCTTCGCGCTCCTCGCCGCGGGCCTCGGCCTCGCCGCCTGCGGCTCGGGCGGCGGTTCGACGACGCCGGCCGCCCAGGCGCGCGTGTGGCGCGTGGCGCCCGGTGGCGACGGCGCAGGGGACTCGTGGCAAGCACCCATCGGCCTGCAAGCGGCGCTGGCCTCCGCTCGCGCCGGCGACGAGTTGTGGCTGAAGGCCGGCACGTACCGTCCCGGAGCGCGGCGCGACGACTCCTTCCACCTCGTGCCCGGAGTCGCCGTGTATGGCGGCTTCGCGGGCGACGAGACGACGCGCGCCACGCGCGATCCGTACTTGAACGTGGCGACCTTGGACGGCGATCTGCTCGGCGACGATGGCCCGTCGTGGAGCCAGCGCGAGGACAACGCCTACCACGTGGTCGTGGCGGTCGACTGCCCCCCTTCGACGGTGCTCGACGGCGTCGTGGTGCGCGGAGGGGCCGCGACCGGCGCGGGCCAAGGCCCGAAGGTCGAGAGCCGCGACCAAGGCGCGGCGATCAACATCTTCGGCGGCGGGCCGACCTTCGTGGCCGTCGTGGTCGAGCACAACCTCGCCGCGAACCACGGCGCCGTCAACGACCACGGCGAGGGCAGCCTCTACATCGACTGCGTCGTCCGCCACAACCGCTCGCTCAACTTCGGCGGCGGGTTGTACCTGCACGACCACGCCGCCTCGACCGTCGAGCGTGGTTGCTTCGCGGACAACGAAGCGGAACAGGAAGGCGGCGCGCTGTACATCCGCTCGCACATGCTGCCGCGCGTCGTCGACAGCATGTTCCTCGACAATCGCGCCCAGCGCGGCGCCGGCACCTTCGGGGCGGCGGGCGCGCTGCCGTCGATCGAGGGTTGCCTGTACCAGGGCAACACGGCCGAGATCGGCGGCGGCGGCGTGTTCCTCGAGTTCAACGACGGGGTCGTCGAACGCTCGTCGTTCGCCGGCAACGCCGCCGGGCTCGAGGTGGAGGGCGGCGGAGGCGGCGGAGGCGGCAGCGGAGGTGGAGGCATCTGGACCACCGGCGGAGCGCCCACCGTGCGCGACTGCGAGTTCCGCGGGAACCTCGCCAGCTTCGGCGCGGGCGTCTACCACATCGAGGACTCGGCAGCGCTGGTCGAGGATTGCCTGTTCGAGGAGAACGCCGCGACGGAAGGCGGCGGCTTGTACACGTTGTCCTCGCCGTCGATCGCGCGCCGTTGCACCTTCGTGGGCAACAGCGCTTCGGGCACCGACTTCTCGGTCGGCGGAGGCATGTCGAACTACTTCTCCGACAGCATCGTCGAGGACTGCTCGTTCCGCGCCAATCGCGCCGAGCTCGGCGGCGGCGGCGTGTACTTCGAGGGCGAGGACCCGATCCTGCGCAGCAGCGCCTTCGTCGGCAACGAGGCCTTCGGCTCCCTCGAGGGCTGGGGCGGCGGCGTCTTGTTCGGCTACTTCACGCGGGCGCGCATGGAATCGTGCGTGCTCGTCGGCAACCGCGCCGCCAAGGGCGGCGGCGTGCACGCCATGGCCTTCGCCGAGCCGCGCATGCTGCACCTGACGATGGTGGACAACGCGGCCCCCGAGGGCGCGGGCTTCGGTGGAAGCGCGCTCAACCTGGCCACGCTGGCGGGCAGCCTGCTGCACGACGACGCGGGCGACGAGTTCGGCACCGCGCGCCCGCTCGAGGTGCGCAACTGCCTCGTGCTCGGCGAGAACCTGCCGGAAGGGCTCCAGCGGCTCGTCGAAGCGCCGCCCGCGCCCGGACCGGACGGCTTGCACGGCACGGTCGACGATCCGGCGTGGAGCCTGGTGCCCGCCGCGGCTTCGCCGCTGCTCGACGCCGGCGAGGACGAGCTGCTCGACCCTGCGTGGCCTTGGGACGCGCGCCACGAGCCCCGCAGCGTCGACCTTGCCGGCCGCGGCGCGCTGGTCGACATCGGCGCCTGCGAACGCGGCGCGCCCTGAGGCGCCGGCATCCGTCAAATATATTTGACAGAGGCGCGCGGATTCAGGCGGGCCGCGCGAGCGTCCCGCCCAGGCCGTAGCCCGACGCGCCCGAGATCTCGACCTCCACCTCGCGGCCGAGCAGCGACTCCGGGCCTTCGAACGAGGCCATCAATCCGTGCTCGGTGCGGCCGGACAGGCGACCGTCGTCCTTGCGCCCCTCGACGAGCACGCGCCTCCTCGCCCCCACGTGCGCGCCGTGGCGGCGCAGGCCGACCTCCTCGCCCAGCGCCAGCAGGCGCTGGTTGCGCTCCTTCTTGGCCTCGTCGGGCACGTCGTCGACCAGCCCGTCGTGCGCCTTGGTGCCGGGGCGCGGGTCGTACTTGAAGATGTAGTTCACGGCGAAGCCCTGCTCCGAGAGGAAGGCCTCGCTGCGCGCGTGGTCCTCGGCCGTCTCGCCAGGGAAGCCGACGATCCAGTCGCTGCCCAGTTCGATGTCGGGCACGCGCGCGCGCAGGATCTCGACGCGCCTGCGGTACAAGTCGGTCGTGTAGCCGCGCTTCATGGCGCGCAGGATCTCGTCGGAGCCCGATTGCGCAGGCAAGGGCAGGAAGCGCTCGACCTTGCCGCACTCGGCGATGGCGCGCGCGAAGTTGTCCGTGATGTAGCTCGGGTGCAGCGTGATCAGGCGGATGCGCGCGAGTCCGTCGATCTCCTGCAGCTCCCGCAGCAGGTCGCCGAGGCCCGGTCGACCCTGGCGGCCGCTCCACTGGCGCTCGTCCGGTCCCGGCGCGGGCAGGTCCTCCCCGAAGCTGTTGACCGTCTGGCCCAGCAGCGTGAGCACCTTGACGCCGCGCTCGACGTAGTGCCGCGCCTCCTTGACCACGTGCTCGATCGGATACGACAGCACGCGTCCGCGCACGGTCGGCACGATGCAGTAGGTGCAGTTGAGGTCGCAACCGCGCATGACCGTCAGGTACGCGTGCGCGCCGCCGTCCCACGGCTCGTCCTCGCGGTCGAGGGCGAGGCGGTCCTCCATCGACAACGCCGCCACGCGCACCTTGGACTCGCCCTGGGCGCGGCGTCGCCGCACCTCCTCGACGAGGGTGGGGAGCTGCGCGAACTGGCGCGTGCCCGCGACGAGGTCCACGTGCCCGGCGCGCGCGAAGATCTCCTCGCCCATGCGCTGGGCCATGCAACCCATCACGCCGACGACCAG
>JBKDQQ010000173.1:0-2762 GCA_046341775.1 Planctomycetia bacterium | reverse complement strand
CGATCAGCGCCGCCGCTGGTCGAGCGCGGTGATCTTGGCTACGCGCTTGGCGTGACGATCGCCGCCCGGCGCGGTGGCGAGGAAGGTGCGCACGGCGTCGAGCAGCTTCGCCTCGGGCAGCATCTTCGCGCCGAGGCACAGGACATTGGCGTGGTTGTGCTCGCGCGCGTTCGCGGCGCTCTGCGCATCCCAGCAAGTCGCGGCGCGGATGCCGGCCAGTTTGTTGGCGGCGATGGCGCTGCCGATGCCGGCCCCGTCGAGGGCGATGCCGAGATCGGCTTGGCCGCTGGCGACCGCTTCGCCGACCGCGGCCGCGTAGTCGGGGTAGTCGACGGCGTTCTCGTCGCGCGTGCCGAGGTCGAAGCCCACATGGCCGAGGCGGCGCAGCTCCTCGAGCACCACGGCCTTCGTCCGGAACCCGCCATGGTCGGCGCCCACGGCCACGCGCAGGCGTCCAGAATCCTTGACAGTCGCGCGCTCGACGAGGCGGATGCCGCGCTCGCGGGCCGCGTCGGCGGCAAGCGGCGTGACCACGGCCCCGGGTCGGACGACCAGTTCACCTCCGCGCTCGATGCGCGCGAGGTCGTCGACGGTGACGATTTCGCTACCGCGCACGCGCGCCATCTCGGCGCGGTCTTCTGCGGGTCGCGGCTGTTCGACGGCCACATGCACGCCAGCGGGTCTCGCCGAAGGGGCGTCGGCGCGGCCCTGATCCCCCATCACGCGCCCGACGACGCGGCGCACGAGGGCGGCGAGTTGGTTCTGGTCCGACGACGACATGGCGGGATCAGTCTAGCGTCGACGCGCGTCGTCCGCGTCCTCTCGCGTGCGCCGTCCGGGGTGGCGCGCCGGCGTAGCGCAGCAGTAGTCTGCGGGCATGAAGATGCGCGCTGCGTCGCGATGGCTCGCCATCGGCTTGTGCCTCGTGGGATGCGGCGTTGCGCGCACGAGCGTGCGCGACCCGGGTGCCGCCGAGGAGGCCCAGACCGCCGAGGCGTGGTTCGACGCCGCGCGCCAAGGGTTCGATCCTGCCCGCCCTGCGGAATCCATGACCCGCGAGCTGTTGACCGCGCTCGATGGCGCGACGGTCGTCGGCATCGGCGAGGCGTCGCACGGCACGCACGAGGATGCGGCGTTCAAGACGGCGCTGGCGCTGGCGCTCGTCGACGCGGGGCGGATCGACACGCTGTACTTGGAGGCCAACCACGCGGGCGCGGCCGAGCTGGACGCGTACTTGCACGCCGGCAGCGGGGACGCGCGCGCTGCCGTGCGCGATGCGGCGATCTTCCGCGTGTGGAAGACCGAGGCGCTGGCAGAACTGGTCGCGGGACTCAAGGAGCGCGTTGGACGCGGCCTGCCCGTGCGCATCGTGGGCATCGACTGCCAAGACAGCGCGCGCGACGCGGACCACGCCCTGCGGCGGCTCGCGCTTCGCGATGCGCCGCGGGCCACGATGTTGCGCACCGCGCTGGAGCCGCTGGTCGGCGAAGCGCCGAGCAGGCTGCGCCACTCGGACCTGGTGAAGACGCTGACCGTGGCGGTCGTCGATGGCTGCATCGCGCAATTGGAGGTGCTCGAGGCGGCCTGCCAGGACGATCGCGAGGCGCTCTTGGCTGCTCGACGCGCGCGCCAAGGTCTCGTCGCCTTCCGCCTCGACGCATCGGATGGCGACGCGACCGCGGGCGACATCAGCTACTTCAGCCTGCGCGACAGGTACATGGCGGAGAACATCCTCGCCGACGGTCGGCGCGGCGTGTTCTGGGGCCACAACATCCATGTGGCGGCGTCGCCGCCGCGCGGCCAGATGGAGGGCTACGAGCCTACGGGAGCGTTCCTGCGACGCGAGCTCGAATGGCGCTACCGCTCGGTGCTCTTCGACTACCGCCATGCCCGCATCCTCGGTGTGATCCACGAAGGCGACGAGGAATGGCCGAGCGCGACGGCTCCGCGGGAGGTCGTGCTGCGCGGTCCGTTGGACGGCGGATTGGCCGCGGCACTCGGCGGCGCCGCCTGTTCGTCCTATTGGATCGACATGGCGCGCTTGCCTCGGGGCATGTCGGCTTGGCGCGATTCCGAACGTCAGGTCGACTGGCCAGGCTATTTCTTGACGCGCGAGCGGGTGCCCGAGTCGGTGGTGAGCCTGCCGTTCGACGAGATCGCCGATGTCATGGTCGTCTTCGACAGCCTGTCCGCGGCCAAGCCGCTGCCTTGACCCCGGGGATGCATGCGCGGCGCGGGGATGACGCGTCGTTCACAAGCGCGGCGCGGCCGCTTCGAGCAAGTCGCAGAAGCGCTTGGAGGCCTTGCGGCCCTCCTCCACCACTTCGGCGTGGTTGGGGACGCTATCGGTCACGCCTGCGGCGTGGTTCGTGAGGCACGAGATGCCCGCGACGCGCATGCCGGCCGCCCAGGCGGCCTGCGCCTCGGCCACGGTGCTCATGCCCACCGCGTCGGCTCCGAACTGGCGCAGCATGCGGATCTCGGCGGGGGTCTCGTAGGACGGGCCGAGGAGCGCGGCGGACACGCCGCGTTCGAGGGCGACGCCGGCGTGGCGCGCGGCGTCGTCGAGCGCGGCGCCGAGGCGCTTGTCCCACGGCGAGCCGTTGGCTGCCTGCTTGCGTGCGAGGCGCACCTTCCCTTGCAGGTCGAGGTGGTCCTCGATGCGCATCAAGGTGCCGGGATTCCACGCGAGCCGCAGCGAACCGGCGGCGTTCGTCAACACGAGCTTCTTGATGCCGAGATTGGCGAAGGCGCGCACGGCG
>JBKDQQ010000172.1:0-40117 GCA_046341775.1 Planctomycetia bacterium | reverse complement strand
GGGGCCGGCGCAGGTCCTCGCCGCAAGCTGGGTCCAGACGGTCCGGTGCATGGAACTTGCATTTCAAGGCGGGCCGGCGCGCTCGGCCCCGCCATGGCTCGAGAGGGGGTCCGCTACAAGGAAGGTGCAACCGCCATGGCGCGCTCGATGTCGTGCACGCCATCCTCCTGTAAGTACTGGGTCCACCAATCCTCAGCGGGGCTGCATGTCCTTTCTGGACCTGCCTCGCCTCGCTAGGATTGCCCCCTCGCGCTCGCGGCGACCCGCGGGCGCTCCCCCCTCACCGCTTGGATTGCGACCCTGACCGCCCCGCCCCGTGCGCGGTCGTCGGACGCACCTGGAGCACGACATGCACCACCCCCGTGCCTGGTTGGCCGCGGCGCTCGTCGCCGGCGTCGGCTTGCCGGCTTCGTTGTGGGCGCAGGAGCCGGCGCAAGGCGATGCGCTGCTGATCCGCGCCGAGCACCTGATCGTCAAGCCGGGCGTCGTGCTGGAGAACGCCCAAGTTTCCGTGAAGAACGGCCGCATCGTGGCGGTCGGCGTCGACCTCCAACCCTTGCCCGGCGCGCAGGAAGTGCGCGGCAAGTGGGTGTCCGCCGGCCTGATCGACGCGTGGAGCACCTTGGGCGTCGACCCCGAGTCGGTCTCCGACGGCAGCGTCACGCCGGCCACCCGTTCGGCGGACGCGGTCGATCCGTGGCTGCAACCGCACCTGCGGCGCGAAGCATTGCGCGCGGGCGTGGTGGCGGTGAGGGCGCAAGCGGGGCTCGCGGCGCGCGTCGGCGGCGTGGGCGCCGTGGTGCGCCTCGCCGAAGGCCTCGACGACACGCAGCGCTTCGTGGCGCGCGACGCCGTCATGTGGGCGACGGTGGGCCTCGGCCCGGGCGCGCAGGGCGGATTCCAGTTCGTCGACGGCGAGATCGTCCAACTGCCCGGGCAGCGCGGCATGGATGTCTTCGAGCGCATCGACATGGTCGATCGCCTCTGGGCGCAGGTCGTCGCGGGACGCGGCTACCTGGTCGCGAAGAACGAGTACCAGCACGAACTCGCCGAATGGCGCAAGAAGGTCTCCGAGAAGGAGGCCGAGCTCGAGAAGGACGCCAAGAAAGCCAAGAAGGATCGCGACAAGGCCGAAGCCGAGGCGAAGGAGAAGGGCAAGCCCTTCGAGGAGAAGAAGTACAAGGAGGACTTCAAGAAGCCGGCCGATCCGCGCTTCGACGAGGACTCCGAGGCCTGGGCGCTCGTGGCGGATGGCGCGATCCCGCTCCTCGTGCACGCCAACCGCGACGCGGAATTGCGCGCGTTGCTCGGCGGCCTCGAGGATGCTGGTCGCCTGCGGCTCGTGGTGGCGGGCGGCGCCGAATCGGCGCGCCACGCCAAGCACCTCGCCAAGCACGGCGTCGCGGTGCTGGTGAACGCCCTGCCGATGGGGTCGGGGCGGCCGGACGAGTACGACGCGCACGACCTGTCGCTCGCCGCGCGCCTGCAGAAGGACGGCGTCAAGGTCGCCATCGGCTCGGGCGGCATGTCGCCCGACGCGACGCGCGACCTCGCGCTGCTGGCGGCGCAGGTCGCCGGCCACGGCTTGCCGCGCGTCGACGCGCTGGCGGGCGTGACGAGCAACGCCGCCGAGGTGCTCGGCGTCGAACGCAGCATGGGCACCGTCGAGGTCGGCAAGCACGCCGACCTCGTGGTGTGGAGCGCCGAGCCGTTGTCGACGGCCGCCTTGGCCGAGTACGTGGTCTCCGCCGGTCGCGTCGTGCTCGCGCCGGAAAAGCAGTGAGGACGGTGGGACGATGATGCTGGCGACTTTCCTGGTCCTCGCGCTCGGCGGCGGCGATGTCGCGTTGCGCGCCGACAAGGTGTGGATCGACGGATCCAACTCCATCGACAAGGGCATGGTGCTGGTGCGCGACGGCCGCATCGTGGAGGTGGGCGCCAAGCTCGACCTCGACGAGGGCGTGCAGGTCGTCGAGTGTCAAGGCCAATTGACAGCGGGCCTGGTGGCCCTGCGGGCCCAGGTGGGCGTGGCCGGAGCCGCGCTCGATCCGACGCGCGCCGCGCTGCCCGAGGCGCGCGTGGCGCACGCCTTGCGTCGCGACGATCCGGCCTTCGCCGGCCTGCGCGCGCAGGGGATCACCGCGGTCGTCGTCGCGCCCGACGCGGCGAAGCTCCTGCCCGGGGCCACGGCGGTGGCGAAGACCACCGGCGCGCTCGTGTCGGAACGCGCGCACTTGTCGGTGGTCTTCGGCGCCAGCGCCTTGTCGGCCAACCGCGAGCCGACCTCCTACGCCCGCCAGGGCGAGATGCTGGCGGAGCTCTTCGCCAAGCCCGAGGGCGCGCTGCTGGCCGCCAAGCGCGGCCAGTTGCCGATCCTGTTCGAGGTGCAGTCCAAGCCCGAGCTGCGTCGCGCGATCGACTTCGCGCGCGAGCGCAAGTTGACGGGCGCGCTGTCGGGCGCGCCGCTGGCCGGCGAACTGGCCCAGGAGATCGCCGAGTCCAAGCTGGCGGTCGTCGTGGCGGCCGGTGGCGCCGGCGAGCCGCGGCGCGAGGCGCTGGCCACGGCCGAGCTGGCCAAGGCGGGCGTGCCCTTCGGCTTCGGCCTCGACGCGCCGCGCGATCCGTCGCAGAACCTGCGCCTCGTGGCCGCGCTGGCCGTGCGCCACGGCATGCCGCGCCAGGCGGCGCACGACGGCCTGACGAAGACCGCGGCCTCCATCGCCGGCTTGTCCGAGCGCGCGGGCATGGTCAAGGCGGGCTTCGACGCCGACCTCGTCTTGTGGAGCGGCGATCCCCTCGAGTTGTCCAGCGCCCCGAAGGCGGTCTGGATCGAAGGCGCACTTGTGCACGGAGCGGCCCGATGAACTTGCGTCAAGCAAACCTGACTGTGGCCGCGTTCGCCGCGGCCTTCCTGTGCGTCGCGCCCGCCCACGCCGGCAAGGGCAAGGTCGGCGAGAAGGTCTCTTCCGTCTCCGCCAAGAAGGTCTACACCGGTACGGGCAAGGTGCTCGAGGGCGGCGTGGTCTCCATCTCCGACGGCAAGATCGGCTCGGTCTCCGGCGGCGGATCCGAGGAGGTCTTCGCGATCACGCCCGGGCTCGTCGACCTCGGCGCGCGCGCCGGCGCCATCCTGTGGAGCGTCGAGCAGAGCGACGAAGTCACGGCGCGCCTGTCGAACAGCGAGGCGCTCGATCCGTGGGGCCTCGAATGGGACCGCCTGGTCAAGTCGGGCGTGACCACCGTGCTGGCGACGCCGCTCGACCAGAACGTGGTCGGCGGACTCTCGCAGGTGGTCAAGACCGCCGGCGCGGACTCGATCGCCGCGCGCACGGTGCGCAAGGACTCGGTGCTGCGGGGCGCCATGGGCCAGCAACCCAGCCAGCGCAACTCGCCCGCCTTCGGCCGGCCGACCGACTTCTACGCGCGCCGTCCCACCACGCGCATGGGCGTCGAGTGGGAATGGCGCAGCGCCTTCCACAAGACGGCGCTGGGCCAGAACGAGGGCGGCGAGCGCGAGACGCTGTCCAAGGCCTTGAAGGGCGAACTCGTGCTCTCGATCGCCGCGTGGACCACGCAGGACATCCGCACCACGGTCTACGCGGTCGAAGAGGTCAAGCAGAAGGAGCTGTTCCGTTCGCAGGGCCTCGACAAGCCGCGCGTCGTGATCGACGCCGCCGCCGAGGCCTGGAAGGAGCCGCAGCTCCTCGCGCGCAACGGCATCCCCGTCGTGCTGCCGCCGTTCACCGCCACGGGGCGCACGCGCGAAGGCGCGCTGATGCCGCGCAACGCGGCCGAGGAGCTGCGCAAGGCCGGCGTCGTGTTCGCCTTGTCGGCGCACGGCTCCGGTTCCTACGACTCGAACCTCGCCGTGCAGGCGGGCGCCGCCATGTCGGGCGGCCTCCCCTTCGACGAGGCGCTCAAGGCCGTGACCTCCACGCCGGCGCGCCTGGTGGGGGCGGATGCGCGCGTGGGCGCCCTCGAGGAAGGCAAGGACGCCGACCTCGCGCTGTGGAACGGCGAACCCTTCGAACCCTCTTCGCGCGTCGTGGCCGTCATCGTCGACGGCGTGCTCGTGTGGGACGGCCGCGACTGAGCCCGGCTCCCCCGACCCCGAACACGACGACGCACACCACACCCGACCAATCCCTTCCGATGAAGCAACACATCCTGCCCGGCGCCTTCGCTTGCGCCGCCCTGTCCCTCCTCAGCGTCGACGCGCTCGCCGGCGACGGCAAGATCGCCATCAAGGCGGGCCGCGTCATCACGATGAACGGCGCCGAGATCAAGGACGGCGTGATCGTCATCGAGGACGGCCGCATCAAGGAGGTCGCCGCCGGCGCCGCCACGCGCTGGGACTCCGAGCTGCTCGACCATCCCGAGCTGACGGCCTTCCCCGGGTTCGTCGAGGCCCACACGAACCGCGGCATGGACCGCCCGAACGAGAACATCGAGGTCGCGCCGTTCCTCGACGTGCGCGACTCGATCGACCCGATCAACTTCTTCTTCGAGGACTCGCTGCGCCAGGGCATCGTCGCCTTGAACATCCAGCAAGGCTCGCAATGCGTGGTCGGCGCGCAGGGTCGCGTGGTGCGTCCCTTCGGCATGACGGTCGAGGACATGACCATCAAGCCCGACGCCGGCCTCAAGATCGTCTCGGGTTCGCGTGCGGGCCGCTCGCGCGCCACGCAGGCGATGATGCTCAAGAAGAGCTTCACCGACCTCGAGCGCTACCTCGCCAAGCTGATGCAGGACGAGAAGGATGGCAAGGACGCCGCCAAGCGCGAGGCGCTGTTCCAGGGCCGCGACCCCGAGAAGCCCGAGAACAAGGAAGGCCGCGCCATGGAGGGCGTCGCCAAGTGGAAGCTCTCCGGCTTCGAGATCGTCGGCCGCGGCCTGGTCGACAAGAAGCAGGAGCCCATGCTGCGCCTGGTCGAGGGCAAGCTGATGGCCTTCGTGCAGTGCGACGGCGCCGCCAGCGTGCACCTCGCGCTCGAGGTCGCGCGCCACAACGGCTTCCTCGCCAACACCGTGCTCGTGCTCGACGGCGACTCGTTCAAGGCGGTCGACGCCATCGCCGAGGCCGGCGTGCCGGTGGTGCTCGGGCCGGGCATGACCTGGACCGAACGCGATCCGATCACCGGCAAGGAGAACGAGACCTTCATCCCCTCGGTGTTCGCGGCGAAGAAGGTGCGCTTCGCGCTGCAATCGCTGAACTCGACCGCGCAGTCGCTGTGGTTCCAGGCGGCGACCTGCGTGTCGTACGGCGTGGATCGCGAGACCGCGCTGGCCTCGGTCACCTCGACCGCCGCCGACATCCTGCGCCTCGGCAAGCGCGTCGGCCGCCTCGCGCCCGGCTTCGACGGCAACGTCGTGCTGACGAGCGGCGATCCGCTCTCCGCCACCGCGCGCGTCGAGTACGTCGTGCTCGACGGCGAACTGGTCTACGACCGCAGCAAGGACCCGCGCGCCAAGCAGCTCTTCGAAGGCGTCGAGCAACCCGGCGCCGCGCAGCAGGGCCTGCCCGACGAGGAGGTCGATCCGCACAGCGGCCAGAAGAAGCCCGCCAAGAACGACAAGACCGAGAAGAAGGACTGACGCGATGCGCTTCCTCCTGCAACTCGCCGCGTCGGCGCTCTGCGCCGCCCCGCTGTGCGCGGGCGGTTCGGTGGCGCTGCGCGCCGGCACCATCCACACGAGCGACGGGGCCGTCCACACGGGCGGCGCCGTCGTCGTGGTCGTCGACGGCAAGATCGTCGCGGTGGGCAAGGACGTCGCCGTGCCCGCCGGCCTGCGCGTGGTCGACTACGGCCCCGAGGCGGTCATCGTCCCGGGCCTCGTCGCCGCGGATTCGGCCTACGGCTCCGGCCAGGGCAGCGGCCGCACCGCCGATCTGCTCGTCAAGGCGGTCGAAGGCTTCGACCAGCACGAGAGCCACTACTTCGCCCTGCAGCAGGGCGTCACGAGCGCCTACATCGCCCCGGCGCGCGGACGCCTCGTCGCCGGGCACGGCGCGGTGGTCAAGCTCGCCGGTCCGATCGGACCCGAGCGCGTGGTCTCCGAGTCCGCGGCGGTGCACGGCACCATCACGGCCGAGGCGCGTTCGGTGCGCGGTTGGTGGGAACCGCCCATCCCCGCCACGATCGACGTGGGCCTCGGCATGGAGCAGGCGCAACTGCCGAAGTCGCTGATGGGAGCGATCGTCGCCCTCCAGGAACTCGTGCGGCTCGGCAAGGGCGAGGACGTGGCGCGACTCGAGGCCGAGTACGGCCCGGACCTGCGCGCCGGGCTGGTCGAGGTCCTCGAGCGCAAGACTCCGTGGCGCATCGGCGCCGACAGCGTCGAGGAGATCCGCGCGTTGATCGCCTTCGCGGCCGAGAGCGGGCTGCCGATCATCCTCGACGGCGCCAACCAGGCCGCGCTCGTGGCCGACGAGATCGCCAAGAGCGGCCTCGCGGTCGTGGTCGAGGCCGACTACGCGCCGAACTCGGCGCCGCGCGACCAGGGCAAGGACGAAGCCGCCGACTGGAGGCGCTACGACGCGGCGGCGGAGCTGGCGCGTCGCGGCGTCAAGGTCGCCTTGGCGCCCGCGCCCTCGATGGGCGCGCACGACACGCGCTTCGCGGCCACCTTGCTGCGCCGCGGCGGCTTGTCGGCGGACGACGCCCTGCTCGGCGTGACGCGCAACGCGGCCGAGGTGCTCGGCGTCGGGCGGCGGCTCGGCCGCCTCGCGCCGGGCTTCGATGGCGACGTCGCGGTGTTCGCGGGCCACCCGATGGAGTCGGGGTCGGCGGCGTTGGCGACGTGGGTCGACGGCGAGCTGGCCTTCTCCGCCGCCGATCGCGACGCGGCGCGCGAGCCTGGCGAGCGCTATCGGAGCGGCGCCATCGTGTTGTCGGTCGACGAACTGCACGTGGGCGACGGGACCGTGCTCGCGCCGGGCGAACTGCTGATGCGCGACGGTCGCATCGTCGAAGTCGGCCGCAAGGTCGGCCGCCCCTCGGGAGCCATGGTCGTGCGCGGCAAGGCCGCCATGCCCGGCATGATCGACGCGCTCGGGCACCTCGGGCTCGAAGGATCGAACCGCGGTCCCGCGCCGCGCCAATCGTTGGCGCGCGTCGTCGAGCCCGGCGACCTCGTCGACCGCAAGGTGGCGATGGCCGGAGTCACGACCGTCGGCCTGACGCCGCGTTCCGGCTCGCGCGGCGGCATCCCGGTCATGGCGTACAAGCCCGCCGCCGACGACTTGTCGGTGCAGGTGGTGGACGACCCGTGCGCTGTGCGCCTGTCCTGGAGCGCCGGCAATCGCCGCGAGTCGGGCCGGAACATCGTCGAGACGCTGAAGAAGGCCGCCGACTACGACAAGAAGTGGTCCGAGTACGAGCAGAAGCTCGCGGCGTACACGCCGCCGAAGGCCGAGCCGCCGCCGCCGCCCCTGCCCGAGAAGAAGAAGGAGGAGGCCAAGAAGGACGGCGAGGAGAAGAAGGACGAGGCCAAGTCCGCCGAGGGCGAGAAGAAGGAAGAGCCCAAGAAGGAGGACAAGAAGAAGAAGAAGGGCGAGGAGGAGCCTCCCAAGCCGGTGACCGGCGCGTGGGAGGGCAAGCTCGCCCTGGATGGCGCCGAGGCGCGCATCCGCCTGCTGCTCGTCGAAGAGGCCGGCAAGGTCGAAGGCAGCCTGCGTTGCGACCTCGTCTCGGCGGACCTCGTGTCCGTGTCGGGCGCGCGCGAAGGCCACAAGGCGCCGCTCGCCGGCGCCTGCGCGGCCGGCGCCGTGGCCGTCGAGGGCGAGGCCAAGGACGGCAAGTGGAAGGCGAAGGTCTCCGTGGGAGCGAAGTCCGCCGAGGTCGAGTTGGCGCAGACCGCCACCGAGGTCCTCGTCGCGCGCCGCACCGAGCAGCGCAAGGAGAAGGAGGAGAAGAAGGACGAGCCCAAGGGCGCTCCCAAGGCGCCGGGGGTCGATCCCGAGCTCGAGCCCCTGCGCCGCGCGATGCTGGGCGAAGCGGCGGTCCTCGTCGCGGTGCAGCGCGAGGACGAGATCCTCGCGTGCGTCGACGCCTTCGAGGCGCACGGCATCCAACCGGTGCTCGTCGGCGCGGAGGACGCGTGGAAGGTGCTCGATCGCATCCAGGGCCGCGTGGCGGGCGTGCTGTTGTCGCAGCGCATCCAATACGTCGATCCGACGCGCGGCCTCGAGCCGATCAACCGCTACGAGCAGCTCGCCGCCGCCGGCATCCCGGTCGCGTTCCACAGCCTGGCCGAGGAAGGCGCGGCGGACCTGCCGCTGATGGCCGCCTACGCGGTGTCGCAGGGCATGGGCCCCGCGGCGGCCTTGCGCGCGCTGACCTCCGACGCGGCGCGCATCCTCGCCATCGACGACAAGGTCGGGCTGCTGCAGCCCGGCATGGACGCCGACGTGCTGCTGCTCGACGGAGCCCCGCTCGAGCCCGCCACCAGCGTGCTGCGCGCGTTCGTGGCCGGCACGGAGATCCGCTGATGCGGCTCGCCGTCGCGGCGCTCTGGTCGACGCTCGCGTTGCTCGTCTGCGCCGATGCTTCGGCGCGCGCGGGCGGCGAAGCCGACTCGTGGCGCGGCGGGCCCGGGGCCAAGCTCTCCGAGCGCGGCCTCGCGGTCAAGGCGCGCAAGGTGCTCGGCACGAGCCGCGAGGGCCGCGGTTGGACCGACAACGCCGTCGTGCTGGTGAAGGGCGGCCTGATCGAGGCCGTCGGGCCCGCGCGCACCACGCCGATCCCCGAGGGCTACGAGATCGTCGACCTGGGCGCCAAGTGGATCGTCCCCGGGTTGATCGACCTGCACAACCACATCGCGGGCGGGCTCGGCGACCTGAACGACATGGTCTACCTGACCAACCCCGAGCTGCGCGGCTCGGCGACGATCACGCCGCGCAATCCGCTGCTGCAACGCGCGGTCGCCGGCGGCGTGACGAGCGTGCTGCTCATCCCCGGATCGGGCACGAACATGGGCGGGCAGGGCATCCTGCTCAAGACCGGCCTCTCGACCTTCGAGGAGATGCGCATCCGCGATCCGGGCTCGCTCAAGCTCGCGCAGGCGGGCAACCCCGAGCGCTGGGCCATCGGCGTCGGGCGTTCGCTGATGAACTGGAACACGCGCGACACGTTCGAGCGCGGCTTGGCGCACGCGGCGCTGGCCAAGGCCGGCAAGGCGCCGGAGGACATCCAGTGGGACGTGTTCGACGACCTGCTCGACAAGCGCACGCAGGTCTCGACGCACACGCAGCGCTACCAGGTCGTGCTCGCCACGTTGACCATGGTGCGCCAAGGCTTCGGCCTCGACGTGTACATCGACCACGGCGAATGGCACGGTTCGAAGCTGGCTCCGCTGGCGGAGAAGATCGGCGTGAACGCCATCCTCGGCCCGCGCGTGGTCGACCCGCAGTCGTTCATCCTCGACACCGACGGCGCGATCCTCGGCATCGCGGCCGAGTACCAGCGGAACGGCCACACGAAGATCGGCTTCAACACGGACGCTCCGGTCGTCGCGCAGGAGGAGCTGTCGCTGCAGGCCGCGATGGGCGTCAAGTACGGCCTCGACGACCGCGACGCCGAGACCATCCGCGGCCTGACGTGGGTCCCGGCGCTGACGGCGGGCATCGTGCACCGCGTCGGCTCCATCGAGGTCGGCAAGGACGCGGACCTGGTGGTGACCACCGGCGATCCCGTCGATCCGCGTTGCTCCGTCGAGCGCGTCTACATCGAAGGTCAACGCGTCTACGACGCGCTGGAGGAGAGGCTGTGGTGAGCTCGACGCGCCTTGCATCCCTGCTCTTCGCCTGTTGCGCGACGGCCCTCGCCGCCACCGCGCAGGCGCCCGTCGCCAAGGTCGTGGCCGCGCCCGCCGCGGGCGAGAAGGGCGGCCCCGGGCTGGCCTTGCGCACGAAGAAGGCGCTGACCGTGCCGCTCGAGGGCCGGCAGTTCCTCGACGACGCGCTGATCCTCGTCAAGGACGGGATCATCGTCGGACTGGGCCCTGCGCGCACCACGCCCGTCCCGGCCGGCTTCGAAGTGCAGGACCTGGGCCGCCAGTGGGTCATGCCGGGCATGATCGACCTGCACAGCCACATCGGCGGCACCTTCGACATCAACGAGATGGTGTATCTCGTCAATCCGGGGCTGCAGGTCTCGACCTCGGTCGTGCCCGCCAACCCCGCCTTGGAGAAGGCGCTGGCCTCGGGCGTCACGACCGTGCTGTTCATCCCGGGCTCGGGCGTCAACGTCGGCGGCCAGGGCGTGCTGATCAAGACCGGCCTCGACAAGTACGAGGACGCGCTGGTGCGCGATCCGGGATCGATGAAGCTGGCGCAGGCCGGCAACCCCGAGGGTTGGGCGATTGGCGTCGGGCGTTCGTTCATGAACTGGAACACCCGCGACATGTTCGAACGCGGGATGCTGTACGCGCAGCAGTGGCGCGAGTTCGAGGCGGGACGCGGCCCCAAGCCGGTCGAGAACTTCGACCTGCAGATCTTCCGCGACCTGCTCGACAAGAAGACGCAGATCTCGACGCACACGCAGATCTACCAGGTCGTGCTCAGCACCTTGACCATGGTGCGCAAGGGCTTCGGCATCGACGTGTACATCGACCACGGCGAGATGGCGGGCTACAAGCTGGCCGCCTTCGCGCAGGAACTGGGCGTGCAGGCGATCCTCGGCCCGCGCGTGGTCGAGGTTCCGACCCGCCAGTTCATCCAATGGACCGGCAGCAACCCCGAGGCGCTGCTCGGCATCGCCGCCGAGTACCAGAAGGCCGGCCACAAGCGCGTGGGCTTCAACACCGACGCGCCGGTGATCCCCGGCGAGGAGCTGTCGCTGCAGGCCACGATGGGCGTGCGCTACGGCTTCGACGACTCCAACGCCGACGGCGTGCGCGGCCTGACCATCATCCCGGCCGTGACGGCCGGCATCGACAAGAAGGTCGGCAGCCTCGAGGTCGGCAAGGAGGCCGACATCGTCGTCGTCACCGGCGACCCGGTCGACCAGCGCAACTCGGTCGAGGTGGTCTTCATCGGCGGTCGACGCGTGTACGACACCAAGCGGGACATCCGTCGCTACTGAGGCGACGAGGAACGGCATGCGCCAGGCAACGACCACGAACGACCGCTTCGCCGCCGCGCGTCCGCGCATGGCGCCGGTCGTGGCGTGCCTCGCGCTGCTCGACGCCTGCGGTTCGACCGGCGCTTCGGCTCCCAGGCCCGCGGTGCCGCCCGGCGCGCTCGAACTCGCGCCCGGCGACAGCGGCGTCGCCATCCATTGCGCCAAGGCGTTGACGCTCGACGCGGCCGACGCGATCCACGCGCCGGCGACGATCCTCGTCAAGAACGGCAAGCTCGCCTGGATCGGGCCGCGCCGCGAGGCCCCGGCGGGCTACGAGGTGCGCGCGGCCGACGGGTTGTGGGCGTCGCCGGGCATGGTCGAGCTGCACAGCCACATCCACAGCGGCGGCTTCGGCGACACGAACGACATGGTGCTGCCGATCAACGGCGAGCTGCGCGCCATGACCGCGCTGCGTCCGGGCAATCCGCTGGTGCGCCGCGCGGTGGCGGGCGGGGTGACGACCTTGTACGGCATCCCGGGCAGCGGCACCTCGATGAGCGGCTTCGGCGTCATCTACAAGACGAAGCTCGAAGGCGGCTTCGAGGATGTCGTGCTGCACGCCGTCGGCGGGTTGAAGGTGGCGCAGTCGTACAACCCCGAGCGCGGCGCGGGCGACCTGGGTCGCACGCGCGCCGGCCTGGCGTGGATCCTCGAGGACGCGGCCGATCGCGCCAAGGCGCTGCGCGCCGCCGACGAGGAGGACCTCGCCAACGAGGACCTCGCCAAGGTGATGGAGCGGGAGCTGCCGGTGCTGATCCACTGCGCGGGCTCGGACGGCTTCGCCGCCGCGGCGCGCATGTGGCAGGTCAAGTACGGCACGCGCTGCGTGCTGTCGCACGGTTGCTTCGACGCCCACGCGACGGCGCCCTGGATCGTCGCGGTCGGCGCGCCGATCAACGCCGGACCGCGCGTGGTCGACTACATGACGACGCGCGACGGCGCCATCACCGGCACGGCGGCCAAGTACCTCGAGGCGGGCGCCAAGGACTTGTCGCTGAACACCGATTCGCCCGTGCTGCCGCAGGAGGAGCTCTTCCTGCAAGGCGCCATGTCCGCGCGCTACGGCGCCGACGACTACCAGATGCTGCGCGGCTGCACCATCGCGCCGGCGCGCGTCTTCGGACTCGATCATCGCCTCGGGAGCCTCGAGGCTGGCAAGGACGCCGACATCGTCCTTTCCACCGGCTCCCCGCTGGATCCGCGTTCGCGGGTCGAGCGCGTCTACATCGACGGAACGCTCCAGTACGACCGCGCGCGCGACGGACAATGGTTCTGAGCGCGCCGGCAGCCCGATCCCGACCACCATGAAGACCTGCACCACCATCGCCCTGGCCGTCGCGCTCGCCGCGCCGTCCTTCGCCGGCGAGACCTTGGCCATCCGCGTAGGCCGCGCGGAGACCGTGTCGCACGGCGTCGTCGAGCACGCCGTGATCCTCGTCGAGGACGGCAGGATCGCCATCGTCGGCGAGGACCTGCCCGTCGAGCGCGGCATCCCCGTGCTCGACCGCCCCGAGTGGACGGTCGTGCCGGGCTTCGTCAACTGCTACTCGCGCCTCGGCTGCGACAGCGAAGGCGGCGACGACAACAGCCCCGACATCAAGGCGATCGACGAGCTGTGGCCCAAGGCCCCGGCCTACCGCGAGGTGGTCAAGCACGGCGTCACCACGCTGGCGCTCTATCCCGCGGGCAACGGCATCAGCGGCCAGTCCGTGGCCATCCGGCCGCTGGGCGAGACGGTCGAGGAGATGGTCCTCAAGGACGGCCAGTACGTGAAGATCGTCGTGCGTTCGGACTCGCCGTCCAAGCGCCGCATCACGGACGCGTTCAAGAAGGTCGCGGAGTACGACGAGAAGGTCGCCAAGGCGCGCGAGAAGTTCGACAAGGACAAGAAGGGCGGCGCCAAGAAGGATGAGAAGGCCGAGGAGAAGAAGGCCTTCGACCCCGCGGCGCAGGACGCCAAGCCCGAAGACAAGAAGGACGACAAGAAGGACGACGGCTTCGTGCCGCCGCAACCCGACGAGAAGTTGCGGCCGTGGCTCGAGATGCGCGTCGGCGCCAAGCGCGGCCTGGTGGCCTTGTCCCAGGCGTCGGATTGGCTGCATTTCCAGGATGCCTTGGCCGGGAAGGACCTGGCCTACGACCTCCGCCTCGTGCTGCAGCGCGAAAGCGACCTCCACCACGTCTTCGAGAAGAAGACGCACGAGCTCGACGTCGACGGCATCGGCGACAAGAAGCTGCGCTGCGTGGTCGAACCGGTCCTGACGGTGACCGCGGGCACCCTGCGCACCCGCAACCTGCCGCACGAGCTGCACCGCTCGGGGGCCAAGGTGGTCTTCATCCCGCGCAACGACAGCCTCGGCGACCACCAGTTGTGGCGCTCCAACGTGGGCGAAGTGGTGGCGGCCGGACTGCCCGCCGACATCGCGCTGCGCGCCATGACGCTCGAGGCGGCCGAAATCGCCGGCGTCGCCGACCTCGTCGGCTCGATCGAGAAGGGCAAGCACGCCAACCTGGTCTTCCTGACCGGCGCGCCCTTCGAGGCCAGCACCAAGATCGCCGCCGTCATGCTCGACGGCGAATTCGTCCACGGCGAGGTGAACCAGTGAAGCACTTCCTCCGCGCGACCGCCTTCGTGGCCGTCGTCGCCTCCGCGTTCGTCACGACCGCCGCGCCAGCGCGCGCGCAGGATCCCGCCCCCGCCGAAACCGGGAAGGAGGAGGGCGGAAAGGACGAGAAGAAGGTCGAGGACAAGTGGATCGCCGTCGTCGGCGGCGACATCCACACCGGCACCGGCGAGGTGCTCAAGGGCGCCACGATCCTCGGCAAGAACGGCAAGATCCACGCCATCGGCCACGACCTCGACGTCCCCAAGGACGCCAAGGTCCACGACGTGTCGGGGATGCGCGTGTACCCGGGCCTGGTCGCGGTCTCCTCGCAAGGCCTGCTAGGCAACGCCATGGCCGAGTTCGACGACACGATCGATCCCTTCAGCACGCGCATGGTGCTGGGGCTGGCGGCCGGCATCACGACCACCGGGGTCGGCGGATCGGCGGTCAAGCTCAAGCGCTTCAGCGTCGACGGCGCGGTGGTCGCCGAGCGCGCCTACACGGTCATGTCGTGGTCGGGGCGCAACCCGCGCACGAAGAGCGAGCTGCGCGAGAAGTTCGCCGATGCCGCGCGCTACATCCGCGAGTACCGCGAGTGGGAGCGCAAGTCGAAGGAGCAGAAGGACCTGCCCGAGCCCAAGAAGAGCGGCATCGACGGCGGCGTCTTGTCGGTGCTGCGCGGCGAGACGCAGGCCAAGTTCAACGCCTCCGACCGCGACGACCTGCTGGGCATCGCGCGCCTCGCCCAGGAGTACGGCTTCCGCCCGATCATCGACGGCTGCCAGGAGGGCTGGACGGTCGCCGACGAGCTTGGACGCGCCGGCGCGCGCGTCGTGTTGACCGCGCGCGACCGCCGCACCAAGGACGAGCAGCAGTCCGCGGCTGGCGGCACGAGCATCGAGAACGCCGCCATCCTCCACAAGAGCGGCTGCATGGTGGCCGTGACGCCGCCGACCGAAGGCATCGACCTCGGCGGACTCGAAGGCCGCGACATCCGCATGCTGACCATCGAGGCCGGCTTCGCCGTGCGTGGCGGCTTGCCCGCCAAGGCGGCGTTGGAGGCGATCACCATCGTCCCGGCGCGCATGATGGGCATCTCCCATCGCGTCGGTTCGCTCGAAGTCGGCAAGGACTTCGACCTGCTCGTCACGGACGGCGACCTGCTGCACTACGCCACCTACGTGCAGTGGGCCTATGTCGACGGCCGCATGGCCTACGACAAGGAAAAGGAGCTCTACTACGCCCACATCCGCCCGCGTCCCGCCGCCGAGAAGAAGCTCGACGCCGGCGAGACGGCCGAAGCCAAGCCCGCCGAGGAGGCCAAGCCGGAAGGCGAGAAGAAGGACGGCGAGTCCGACGCCGAGAAGAAGGGCGACGAAAAGAAGGACGCCGAAAAGAAGGATGGCGAGGGCGGCGGCGACGGCGAGAAGAAGGACGGCGAGAAGAAGGACGGCGAGAAGAAGGACGGCGAGAAGAATGACGGAGACGAGAAGTAGGACGGCAAGCCCGGCGACCAGGCACGGGATGGCCGACCGGACACTCCGCCGGTCGCGGGCGAAGTAGAGAGCCTCGCTCCCTGCTTGGCGGGAACTCGACGACGGCGCGCATCGCACGATGCGCGCCGTCGTCTTGCGCGTGGCCCCGCGATGGCGGCGCTCAGAACAGCGTGTAGATGAACGGCGCGGCGCCGGTCGATCCGAGCACGAGCAGCAGCGCGAAGAGCAGCAGCAGGAAGATCAGCGGCGCCATCCACCACTTCTTCGTGCTCTTGAGGAAGTGCAGGTACTCGCCGAAGAAGGACTGGCGTCCTCCTTGGGCGGCCTTGGCGAAGGCCTCGGCCTCCTTGGAGCGCTGGTTGTCGTTCTGGGTCATGTGATCAGGTCTGGCGGTAGTAGCTCTGCGGATCGCGCGACTCGGTCCTCGGCCGCCAGCGGCTTCCACCGCCGCGCAGTTGCAGCGCGTCGCGTCCGGACGCGCGGAACAGGAGGCCCGTGGGCGCGACCACCAAGTAGTAGAACACGAGCATCAAGAGCGTGCTGGCGATCCACCCGATGGGCGTGGCCAGCGCCACCGCCAGCGCGTACAGCGGCCGCAAGGCCAACGGGCGCGCGAGTCCCACGGCGAGCAGCAGCCCGCCGAAGCCCGCGCCGGCCCACGGCCACCACGGCTGCAGTCCGAACCGCGCCAGCATCCAACCCACGAGCCCGAAGCCCACGGGCGCCGCCAAGGCGAACTGCCGCAATTGGCGCGGCGTCGGCGACCAACTGGGGGTGATCACGCGCCACCTCCGGGCTTCCTGCCGATCATGATGAAGAAGCCGCCTTCCTGGTTGCCGGTCTTGATCATCTGCAGCTGCACCAGCGCGCGCTCGAACTTGCCGCCGCGCGCGGCCTGCGCGAAGAGCTGTTCGCCCTCGGTGTAGGCCTCCCAAGGAGTGGTCTTCGGCACCGCGTTGACGAACTCGATGCCCGCGCGATCGAACCAGCCGAGGATCTCGCCCATCGACTGCTTGGTCTCGTTCGGATGGAGGTACTGGTCGTGGAACCACGCGTCCTCCTTCTCGGGGCTCATGCGCACCTTGCGGATGTACGGATCGACCCAGCGCATCCGTCCGCCCGTCAGGCGGAAGAACACGCGGCGCGCGTCGACGCCGAGCCGCCCCCACGTGTTGTAGGAACCGATGACGATGTGTCCACCCGGTTTGACAAGCCGCGCGATGGAACGGAAGCCGCCTTCGGGGTCGCTCGTCGTCAGCAGCACGCCGTTGCACAAGACGACGTCGAAGCTGCCGGGCGCGAAGCACGGCTTGAACAAGTTCATCTGCACCAGGCGCACGTGGTTCAGCCGTTGGCGCGAGCGGAAGCCCTCGGCGAGGCGCAGGGAGTTGAGGCACAGGTCGGCGCCGAACTGCGTGCGCGCCGCGATGCCGAGGTAGTTCGACAACTGGCCGGTGCCGCAGCCGACCTCCAGCACCCGTCCGTTGAAGGGGATCTGCTCGCCCAGTTGGCGCGCGTAGATGCCCGCGCGCGCCTCCTCGACCATCGTCTGCGCGGTGTCGGATTCGTCGTAGCCGGGGAAGGGGTGTGCTTCGTAGAAGCTCTTCACCAGCTGCGTGATGTCGCCGTCGTGGGGCGCGTCGGGCTGGAACATCTTCCACAAGCCTTCTTCGCGCACGCGCTTCGCGCCGCAGCCCTCGCAGGTCGCCGCCTCGACGCCGTCGAACGCGAAGGCGCCGCCGCAGGCCGGGCAGCGCAGCAGCTCGCGCAGCGCGGGATCGTCGTCGAGGTTGCGCGGGTCCGCCACGCGCGGATCGGCCCGTCGCGCGTCGCGCTCGCAAGGTTGCTCGCGCTTCAAGAGCAGCAGGTCGTCCCAGGCCAGCGCGTCGCACTCGCCCGTCATGAAGGTGATCCACGCGTCGCGCGCGTCCGCGACGAGCGGGCCGCTGCCCAGCGCGAAGCCCTCGGTGGCCAGCACCGCGATCCCGCTCTCGCGTTCCCACGCCTCGAGCAGTGCCGCGAGCTCCGGTTGCAGCGCGGCGTCCACCGCCTGCACTCGCACCAATCCATCCGTGCCCGCGATCGCCGGCAGGCGCGCGCAGTCCTTGGCGCGCACCTCGACGAGGCCGGACCCGAGGTCCGCGCCCGCGGGGAACTCGAACCACTCGGCGGCGCGCTCGCGCCGCACCAGCGCGCGCAGCGGAGCGAAGCTCTGCTGGAAGCGCACGCGCAGTTCCAGGCGGTCGCGCACGGAGCCGGAGCGCGGATCGGCGAGCAGGCAGCGCGCGCCGAGCGAGTGCCCGGCCAGTTCGGCGCGCCCCTGGCACCACGCGACGATGCGGCCCGCCGCGAGCTCCGCGACGACGGCGCGCGCCAACGCGACCTGGTCGAGCACGCGCAGCGCTGCCTTGCCGGCGTCGAAGGCCTGCTTGGCGCTCGTCGACTCGGCGCGCGGCCCGAGGAAAGGACTCGTGCGCCCCGGCGCGCCGCCGAGCAGTTGACGCTCGACGAGCAGCGCCGCGCCCAGGGCCAAGGACCCGCCGGTGGCGGCCGGTTGCACGAGCACTTCGCGGAACGGACCTTCGCGCACGAGCCGCCCCAGCGCCCTCTCGCACGCCGCGAGGCTGCCGGACACCACGAGGCGCGCGGCGCCGGTCTTGGCGTGCAGCCGTCGCGCCGTCCGCAGCACCACATCCTCGTGCAGGGCCAGGAGCGACGCGGCCAGGTCGTGGTGGCTCGCGTCCAGCGGGTCGTACGGATGCCGGGCCGCGCCGAACCTGTCGCGGAACCACGCGCTCGTGGTCGGCACGCCATCCTTCTCGTCGATGGCCTCGTACGCCAGCGCGAACGACCCGTCCTCCTCGAGGCGCAGGAACTCCGCTTCGAACTTGGCGCGCGAGCCCGGTCGCCCGAGTCGCGCCAGGTCCATCGCCTTGCGCACGCCGCCGACGGGCGCGAAGCCGAGGTGGCTCGCCAGCGCCTGCCAAGCGAGGCCGAGGTTGTGCGGGTGGCGTTGTTCTTCGTGGAGCGCGACGCGCCCATCGCGTCCATGTCCGAGCGCGGTCGCGGCCCATTCGCCGTCGCCGTCCATGACGAGGATCGCTGCTTCCGCGCCGTCGGTCGAGTGCCATGCGGCGGCGGCGTGCGCCTCGGCCTGCTCGACCCAGATGTAGCGCTTGCCTTCGAGTCCCAGCGCCTTGTCGACCTCGCGCGCCATCGTCAATCGGCGGCCCAACTGGCCGGGCAACGCTCCTGCGAAGCGACGGAAGGCGCCGGGGGCCAGCGCCACGGCGGTCTCCAAGTTGCGCTCGAAGCGCCGCATGGGCTTCTCCGCCACCGCGACGAGGTCCAATTGCGCCGCGCTCGAACCCGCTTCCGCGAGGCACCATGCGACGGCGCGGTGGGGGAAGCCGTCCTCGGCCGATTCACGCGTGAAGCGGTCTTCGCGCGCCGCCGCGACCACCACGCCGTCCTTGAGCAGGGCGGCGGCGCGGTCGCGTCCAAAGGCCGAGATGCCGAGGATCTGCATGGTCTGATGCGCGCGCGGAGAGGAGTGTCCCACAGGCTTCGTCGCCTGCGCAAGGACAGCCTACATCGGGCCTTGCGACGGGGTGGCTGTAGCGCCAAGTGCCCCGGAATGGCGAAATGTCTTCCATGCGCCGCGCGCACCCCCAGCCCGACAGGTACCAGCCGTGACCGACCTGAACCCGACCCCGACCCCTGGCCGCCCCAAGTGGATGTTCCCGCTGGTGACGTTGGGGTTGTTCGCCGCCCTCTTGCTGGCGGTCGAGTACTCGTTCGAGTGGTTCAACCCGATCAAGTTCCGGCGGCCGCTCGAATCGGTCCCCGAGAACACCTGGACGCACACGATCCATCGCAAGTCGACGCGTCCGGGCGTGCCCTACGAACTGAACCCGGGCGCGCGCGGCTCGCTGCGCGGCGCCGACATCTCGATCAACTCGCTGGGCGCGCGCGGGCCCGAGGTGCCGCGCGAGAAGCAGCCGGGCGTGCTGCGGATCGTCTCGATGGGTGCTTCGGTCGGCTTCGGCTGGACCGTCAAGGACGACGAGAGCTACCCGGCACGCCTCGAGGCCCACCTCAACGAACGCGCCGCGGGCACCGGCACGCGCTACGAGGTGCTGAATTTCGGCGTCGGCGGCTACGCCACGCGGGACGAGGTGGCCGCGCTCGAGCAGATCGCCCTGCCGCTGGACCCCGACCTCGTCATCATCGACTACCACCCGAACGGCCCTGAGGCCGAGCCAATCCAGCCGCTGCACAAGGTCTTCCGCGAACCGGCTTGGTGGGAGCATTGGAACCTCCTGCGCGGTTTCGCCGCCGCGCGCCGCGAATGGGGCGTGCGCAGCCACGGCGGGCACCAGTATTTCTGGCTGCATTCCGACGAGGGCCCGCACTGGCCCGAATTCCTCAAGGCCTACGACAAGGCCAAGCGCTTGTGCGACGAACGCGGCCTGAAGGTCGTCATCGCGGGCTTCCCGAGCTACGGCCAACGCGTCGAATGGGATCCCTACCCGTTCGAATCCCTCATCGCCCAAGTCCGCGAGGCCGCCGAATCCCGCGGCTTCCTGTTCGTCGACATGCTGCCGATCTACCGCAACAGCGGCCTGAAGATCCCGGACATCGCGGTCGACGACGAGCACCCGGGCAAGGTGGGCTTGGACTTGGCGGGGGCGGAGTTGGCGCGGGCGATCTGGGAGAACCATGAGCGGTTGTTTGGACGGGGGGCTCCGTCGAAATAGATGCTGGCCCCGTTCATTGTGCGCGCCGATGGCTGTGGACCATTTCGGGTCCGCCTGCCGTTGTCACGAACGCCTAATTAGTCGTGAGGCAAGGTGCGCGGAGGGTCGCCAGGTGCGGGGTAGTGCTTCATGGTCGTGCCGTGGTCTTCAGGTGCGGTGCATGGCACTGGGTTGAGTTCCCTTGAGGTCGGTGTGGAACGCGTGGGCCGAGAGACGCGGCTCGCGCGGTCCGAGGCGTGGACGAGTCGGTTCCTTGGTGCTCCTAGGGGGGCGCTGCCGGCGCGAAGCCGAGTCCAGGCCTCGCCCGGGAGGCCGCTCTCGAGCTCCCTCACAGGGATGGACGCTCGGGAGCACTCCGTCAGCAGCATCCAGGCCGGTTTCAGACCAACCACGGCCTCCAGCGCGCGCACAACGATCGGGGCCAGCATCGGAATCAGCTCGGATCCCTATCCTCCCCCCGCAACTCCATCCCCCGCGCTCGCGCCCTCCGCGCCAGCTCCTCGCAGCACTCGCGCAACGCCTCCTCCAACATCCGCTCGCGCGGCATGTTCGTCACGCTGCGCCGCCAACGCGCCTCCGCGAACATCAAACACGCGGCGACATGCACCTCGATCGCGTGGGTGGCGGAGGCGGCGTACTGATCGTTCAGCTTCATCTTGGTGTTGCCGGTGACCCGGCTCCTTTGGTGGTTGCCGTGTGGGGGACCCGCACGGTCGGCGCCGGTGGGAGAGGCTGCACGCCTGCGCCGACGAGGGGTGCAGCAACGCACAAGGCCCACCGGTGTGTCGCCGGTGGGCCTTGTTGGCGCGTGCTTCGTGCGCGCGCCCGCCAGATGCGTAGAAGGCCCCCCTTTTGGCGATTTTTGGGCCGACTTTCTGCGCGACTGGGCAGTAGGTGTGACATGGCGGCGAAAGAACGGGAGGTAGATCTCCTCGTGGGGCGCTCTGGCCGTGCAACTACTGGTTCTCGTGGTGGCGCTGGAAGTGCCAAGCGGGCGGCGCTTCGGGGAACGATGGATCCTGCGGGCTCCTCCCCAGCCGAGACAGGCGCAGGCATTCGGGACATGTGGCAAGCACCATTGGCCGATCCCGCAGCCTGCGAGTAAGATGGCGCTACCCCCCCCGGTTCCGCGTGGCCGACAGGTCATGCGGAAGTGCAACCGCCGCAACAGCTTGCGACCGCTCCCCCGATTCGTGCCGCGCCTGCCATGAGTCTGCGCCATTACCTGCGCATCCTCGGGCCGGGCCACAAGGGCACCCACAACCTGAGCGTGGAGGACGCCGACCGCGCCTTCTCCGCCATCCTGTCGGGCCAGGAAAGCGAGATCCAAGTGGGCGCGTTCCTCGTCCTGGTGCGCACCAAGGGCCTGACGGTCGAGGAACTGACGGGCTTCGCACGCGCCGCGCGCCGCATGGCGACCATCCCTTGCCAGGGCATGGACAACCTCGTCGCCCTGTGCCCGCCGCACGATGGCGTCGACCACCTGCCGCCGCTCGATGTGGCCGCCGGTTTGGTCGCCGCGGGAGCTGGCGCGCGGGTGTTGTTGCTGTCCGACCGCTGCGTTCCGCCCAAGCGCGGACTCACCGCCGCCTCGGTGCTCGACGCGTTGGGCGTCGGCATGACCTGGGACGCGGGCGAGGTCGAGTCGTGGGTCGAGAAGACCGGCTTCGGCGCGGTGGCGGTGACCGGCCTCCTGCCGCCGTTGCTGACGCTGCGCAAGGTGCGCAACGACGTCGTCATCCGCACGCCGCTGTCGACGGTCGAGAAGCTGCTCGCGCCGTCCTCCGCCGCGGTCGTGGTGGGCACGCACCAAGGCGCCGTGCTCGGCACGGCCATCGAGGTCATGTCGAGCCTCGGGCATCCCCGCGGCATCGCATTGCAGGGGCCGGAAGGCGGCATCGTTCCCTCCGTCACGCGTCGCACGCGCGGCATCGAGATCAGCGAACGCCATGTCGTGCCGCTGACCATCGAGCCGCAGGACTTCGGCATGTTGTCGAGCGAGGAGCCCGACTTGCCCACCTTCGGCCCGCCGCCGGAGGGCAAGGGCACGGGCGACGATCCGCAACTCGTCGAGGCTTGCGGTCGCGCCACCTTGGCCGTGCTTTCGGGCGTGCCCTCCTCGGCGCGCGACGCGACGCTGCTCTCCGCCGCGCTGGCCCTCAAGGCGGCCGGCCGCGCCCATACCCTGGCCGAGGGCGTCGACTTGGCGGCGCGTTCGCTCGATTCGGGGGCGGCCAGCGCCGTGCTCGAACGGTTGCGCGCGCTCGCTTGAACCGCGCGGAGCGCGCGAGCAGGTCGAGCGCGGACCCTGCGCGAAGTCCTATCTTCCCGATCGCGGCCCTCGACCGTCGCGCCCGCCATGTCACGCCCCGAAGTTCTCGCCCGCATCCGCGACTTGCTCCTGCCGCGCGCGGGCGAGGGGGATTGGTCCTACGTGCGCCGGCGCGAACGCTTGCGGCGCCACACGGCGGTCGAGCCCTTGAAGGGCGGCGGCGAGGCCTTCCCGGCGATGCTCGCGGCCATCGCCCGCGCGCGGCGCAGCGTGCACCTCGAGACCTACATCTTGCGCGACGACGCGACGGGGCGCGCCTTCGCCGACGCGCTGGTCGAGCGCGCCCGGTCCGGAGTCGCGGCGCGCCTGCTCTTCGACAGCGTCGGCTGCCTCGGCCTGCCGTCAAGTTTCCTTGACAGGCTGTCCCGCGCGGGCGTCGAGTGCGTCGAGTTCCATCCGGTGGCGCCATGGAGACCGCGCCACGGCTTGAACAAGCGCGACCACAAGAAGATCCTCGTCGTCGACGACGCGGTGGGCTTCGTCGGCGGCCTCAACCTGGGCCTCGAGTACGAAGACGCGGCCAAGGGCGGCGGCGGCTGGCTCGACTGGCACGCGCGCGTCGAGGGACCGGCGGTGCTGGAGCTCGCCGAGTCGTTCGACCGCACCTGGCGTCGGGCGGGAGGCTCGCCCCCGCCGCGACCGGTCGCGCCGGGTCCGCACCTCGGGCCGTGCGTCCAAGGCGCGAAGGTGGTCGTGAACGAGGGCCTGCGCGAGCGCTTCGGCATGCACCGCAGCTACCTGCACGCCATCCGCGCGGCGAAGGCGGAGGTGGCGATCATGAACGCCTACTTCATCCCGCAGCGCAGCCTGCGCGCGGCGCTGCAGAAGGCCGTTCGACGCGGCGTGCGCGTGCGCGTCGTCATCCCCGGCGAGACCGACGTGCAAGCCGTGGCGCATGCTTCGCGCCACCTGCACGACGGCCTGCTCGCGCGTGGCGTCGAACTCGGCTCGTGGCCGGGCATGATGCACGCCAAGTTCGCCGTCATCGATCGCGTCTGGTCGACGATCGGCAGCTACAACCTCGATCGTCGTTCGATCGAGCACAACCTGGAGGCGGGGCTCGTCGTGCTCGATCGCACGCTCGGGGCGCGCTTGCACGACCACTTCGAGGAGGATTGGGCGCGCTCTTCGCCCGTGACGCGGGCGGATCTGGCTCGACGCTCGCGTTGGGAGAAGGGACGCGACGCGTTCTGGCACGCCCTGCGCTACTGGCTCTAGCCGGTGCGCGGCGCCTGTTCCGCGGAACGGATTCGGAAGCCCGGCGAGCACGCCCGCGGGGCGGACTCGGTTCGGGGTGGCCTCGGTTCGCGGATGGGTCTTTCCCGACCCGGCGGACTCAGTCCGGGTTGGCGTACTGCAGCTTGCGCGCCAGTTCGCCTTGCTTGTCCTCGAGCTTGTCCTTGAGGAGCACGAGTCCAGCGACGGCCCCGCCGGCGACGATCGCGCCGGTGACGCCCAATTCGAGGCTTTCGGCTCCGCGCTCGTCGTGGAGGAAATCGAGGAACAGGGTGGTGATCATGGTGTGCGGCATCCGCATGGGAGTGGCGGGATGCAGGGGCTGGGGATTGTTCGCCTGGCCGAGCGATCGGCAGCGCGACGAATGTGGATGGTGGCGAGGATCCGACGCGCACGCTGGTGCAAGGCGGGCGGTCGTCAAAGCAGGATCCGCGTGGTGCTCGGATCCGTCGGACCGGGGCGCGTCCCGGTCAAGAGTGCTGCATCCGAAAACATGAGGCGCGACCCTGGGAGGAGGGCCGCGCCCCTGTATCGTTGGCCTCCGAGGAGGCCGCGCAAATCAGGAAGCGGTCGACTCGTCGAGCTTCTCGACCAGTTCGTCTTGCTTCTCTTGGACCTTGCCCTTGACGGCGCTCAGGCCGGCGACCGCGCCGCCCGCGACGATGGCGCCCGTGACGCCCAGCTCGATGGACTCGGCGCCGCGCTCGTCATTGATGAAGTTGATGACCCAGTTCTTCATGGTTCTTGATTCCCGAGGTGGGGATTGGGGAGATACGACAGGAGTCGCAGTTGCAGGGAGTTGCAATTGCTGTCTCCGTCTTGATAGTAGCGGCGTGGCCTGCAGCTGCACACCGCCAATTGCCCGGTTGGATACGGGGATTTTTCTCGGTTTCTAGGGTGGAGGCCTCCGCCTGCCACGGCTGGCTACCGCATGACATGGTCGGGCCGACCTGAGAAGCGGTCACGGGGTGTCCGCTCCAGGGCCCCGCCTCCACCCTGCCACTGCGCGCGATGGATGATCCGCGGCGCTCGGAACCCCGGAAAAGCGGGCGGCGCGCTCCAGTCGTCCGGAGCGCGCCGCCTGCAGGCTGACTCGAGGCCGTGTCCGGCCCGTCGGGATCAAGAGGCCGTCGACTCGTCGAGCTTCAGGACGAGTTCGTCTTGCTTCTCCTGGACCTTGTCCTTGACCGAGCGCAGACCGGCGACCGCGCCAGCGGCGACAACCGCGCCCGTCACGCCCAGTTCGATGGACTCGGCGCCGCGTTCGTCTTGGAGGAAGTTGAGCATCCAGTTCTTCATGGTGATTCGATCCTGTTGCAGGCTGCAGAGATGGCCCTAGAGGGGGATTGTAGGAAGTCCGATTTCGTCGGACGCTTCAGCATACCACGCCCCCGGACGCCCTGAAGCCTTGCTTCGCGGTTCGAGATCCGGGCCAGAGCTGCAGGTCGTGAAACTATTTCGCCGATTGGGCGAAGCGCTCGCGCGCCTTGCGCGCCACATCGAGGTTGCCCTCGACCAGCCCAGAGTCGACCACGCGGCTCCACAAGGCACGTGCGTCGTCCTCCCGTCCAGCCAGGGCGCGCACCAACGCCAGATTGCCCACGTAGTCGGCATCGTTCGGGTCGGTGGCGTACGCCGCCTCGAAGTCCTTCGTCGCGGCGACGAGGTCCGGGACGAGGAGGTGGCAGAGTCCGCGGTCGTTGAGCAGGACCGCATGCCCCGGGAAGCGCGCCAGTCCGCGGTCGAGCCAGCCCACGGCGTCGGACACGCGCCCCTCGTGCAAGAGCACCTCGGCGCCCTCGGTGTAGGTGCCGAGATGGTCGGGGTGTTCGCGCAACAGGCGGTCGAGCACGGCGCCGGCGCGGGCGGTCTCGCCCTTCGAGGCGAGCACGCGCGCGGTCAGTTGCAGCGTCTCGGCCGAGGCGGGGCGCATCGGTCCGCCGTCGAACCAGTCGGCTTCCTCGTTGGTCGTCGCTTGGCAGGACGCCAGCACCAGCAGCAGCGCGCACAGCGGCGCGCGCCAGCCGCGGCGGACGGGGAGGTTCGGATGCTCGGGGCTCATTGCACGCCTCCGGTGGTCGAGGTGGAGAGGATGCTGCTCGAGGGGATGTTCAGCGGATCGCGGCGGACGATGTCGAGGATCCGCAACGCCTCCGCGCCGGCCACGCCCGCGCCGCCGGGGCCGGCTTCGTCGAGCAGCACCCGATCGGGCGCGATGCCTTCGCGCGCCAAGGCGCGGCGCACGCCCTCGAGGCGCGCGGCGTGCAGCGCGTCATCGGCCGAGCCCCGGTCGATGGAGATGCGTCCGCCCGCCTCCGCCATGGCGTCGGCGAGGATGGCGATGTCGCGCTGGCCGCGCGAGGTGAGGCGCGCCGAGCCCGGGGAGAAGTGGCTCTCGTCCAGCGCAGCCGAGCGCAGCACGGCGAGTCGCGCCTGCTCGTCGAAGGGCGCTTGGGCATGCAGGCGGTCGGCCGCGCGGCCGTCGTGGTCGACGCCGTCGATGGTGCCCGAGCCCTTGCGCGAGGCGCACGCGGCCAGGCACAGGCCGATGCACAAGGACGACGCCAGGCGCGGCAGCGCGCGGCGGAAGAGGGTCGCGGAATCCATGGTTCGGTGCGAGGGGGTGGTCATGGGGCCGATGGTCGCCGTGCGCTAGTCGCTGGTCGCCTGCCGCAGGGCGTCGAAGAGCATGATGAGCAGCGGGCCGACGATGACGAGTAGCGTCGCGGGCAGCAGCAAGGCGGTCAACGGGAAGAGCATCTTCACCGACGCCTCGTGGGCGCGCTCCTCGAGGTCCTGCAACTCGGCGTGGCGCAGCGAATCGCACTGCACGGCGACCATGCGCGCCAGCTCCGTGCCGAAGCGCTCGGTCTGCTCGAGCATCTGCCCGAGCGCCCGGAACTCGTCCACGCCGCTGCGGCTCGAGGCCGACTCCAGCGCGGCCGACCAGGCTCCGCCGAGGGAGACTTCGAGGTCGACGCGGCGCATCTCCTGCGCCAAGGCCGACACGCGCGAGTCCATGTGTTCCGCGGTCGTGCTCCATGCGGCGCCGAGGCTGGCGCCGCCCTGCAACGACAGTTGCAGCAGGTCGAGCATCACCGGCAACTCGGCCACGATCTCCGCGCGGCGTCGCGCCCTGCGCCCCTCGAGCCACGAAAGCGGCAGCCACCAGCCCAGCGCCGCGCCGATGGCGCCGAACACGAGCGGAGCGACTTCGCGCTCGCCGCCGAGCCCGAACCACGCGCCGGCGAAGGCGCCTCCGAGCACGGCGAGCGCATGCAGCACCAGCCAGGAGGACTGCGCGGCGGGCGAGGACTCGCCGGCCGCCTCGAGCAGCTCCGCGTAGGCGCGCGGAACGAGGCGCGGTCCCGCGAGCTCGCCGCGCCAAGGTCGGATGGCCGCCGCCTTCATCGCGTCGAGCCCCCGCGCTCGAGGTCGATGCGTCCGAAGCGCTGCACGAGCACCAGCCCCGCCACCACCATCAAGGCGGCCATGCCGAGGATCACGTTGCCCTCGGCCCGGTGCAGCAGCAACTCCGCGTAGCCGTCGAGCACGAACGACATGATGAAGATCGCGGCGAGCGGCAGCACCAGCAGGATCTGCGTGGCCATGCGGCTGTAGGCCACGATGGTGCGCGCGCGGCGGCGCACGCGGGCGCGCTCGATCAGCGCCTGCGAAAGGCGGTCGGTCGTGTCGGCGAGGTTGCCGCCGCTTTGGAGTTGCGCCACGACCGCCAGGCCGAAGCTGCGCAGCGCGGGCACCTCCGAGGCGAGCATCGCGCCGCGCACGGCGGAAGCCAGCTCCTCGCCGAGCTCCTCGCGCTGGATGATCTCCGCGAAGGCTTCGCGCGCTCGTCCGCGCGAGCGTTCGGCGACGATCCGCAGCACGCCCGCCAGCGGGATGCCCGCGCGCAGCGCGCGCCCGGCCGTCGCGATGGCCTCGACCGCGTCGCGCTCCTCCTCGCGGGTCGCGCGCTCGCGCTCCTTCGCGCGCAGGAAGAGCGAACCGCCCTGCCACACGGCGAAGGCCGCCACGCCCAGCAACGGGCGGTCGAGCGCGAACCACACCAACGCGCCCAGCGCCAATCCGACGACGAGCGGCACGGGACTCCACGCTGCGCGTCCGCGCCTGGTGGCGCCGCGGGGGCCGCGCGCCATCATCCACCAGGCGAACCCGGCGACGCCGCCGGCCGCCAGGGGCGCGATCCAGTCGAAGCCGCCGTCGTTCACGCGCCGCCGCCTCCAGCCAGCGCGCCGGACGCGAACAGGCGCCGGTCGAGCTCGATGCCGCGCACGCGCAGGTGCTCCAGGAAGGTGGGCTCGGCGCCGGTCGCCTCGAAGCGGCCATGCGCCGCGCCGTCGCGCACCGACAGCAGGCGGTGGCGGTGCAGCGGTTCGACGCGCACGCCGTGGTCGTCCACGTCGAGCACCTCGACGATCTCGCCCACCACGCGTCGCCCGTCCGGCAGGCGCACGAGGTGCGCGACCAGGTGGATCGCCGAGGCGATGTACCCGCGCAGCACGCCCACCGGCATGTCGAAGCCGCCCATGGCGAGCATCGACTCGAGGCGCACCAGCGCGTCGCGCGCTGAGTTCGCGTGCAGCGTGGTCATCGAGCCTTCGTGGCCCGTGTTCATCGCCTGCATCATGTCGAAGGCCTCGGCGCCGCGGCATTCGCCGACCAGGATGCGGTCCGGGCGCATGCGCAGCGCGTTGCGCACGAGGTCGCGCGTGGTCGTCTCGCCCACGCCTTCGATGTTCGCGGCGCGCGTCTCGAGGCGCACGATCTGCTCGCCTTCGAGGCGCAGCTCGGCCGCGTCCTCGATGGTGACGATGCGTTCGCGCGGGCCGAGCGAGGCGGAGGCCGCGTTCAGCAGGGTCGTCTTCCCGACGCCCGCGCCGCCGGCGAAGATGATGTTCAGGCGGCCGCGCACCGCGCCGCGCAGCAGCTCGGCCGAGGCGGGCGCGAGCGCGCCCAGCTCGACGAGGCGTTCGATGGTCAGCGCGCGCTTGGGGAAGCGGCGGATGGACAACTGCGGCCCGTCCACGGCGAGCGGCGGGATGATCGCGTTGACGCGCGAGCCGTCGGGGAGTCGCGCGTCGACCATCGGGCTCTTCTCGTCGATGCGCCGCCCCGCGTTGCGCACGATGCGCTGCACGACGTGCAGCAGGTGCGCCTCGTCGCGGAACTCGACCGCCGCGGGCTCCAGCACGCCGCGCCGCTCGACATGCACCTTGCGCGGGCCGGAGACGAGGATGTCGCTGACGTCGTCGTCGGCGAGCAGCGGCTCGAGCGGCCCGAGGCGGAACATGTCGTCGAGCACGCCCGACACGAGCCGCTCGCGCTCGTCGGCGCCGAGGTCGCGGCCGAGGTCCTGCGCCAGGGCGCGCGCGCGGGCCTCGCACGAGGACAGGAGCGCCTCGCGCTCGAGCTTCTCCGCGGCGCCGTAGTCGAGCGCCTGCACCAGTCGTTGGTGCAGTTCGCGCCGCAGCTCGGCGAGCCGCGCGGACGAGGAGGCCGCGTTCACTGCTTCGCTCCGCCCGCCGGTGGCGCGTCCGCGGCCGCCACGCGCGGTTCGTCGGGGCGCCGCCACGCGCCGGGACCGCGCAAGGCGCCCAGTCCGAGCTGCGCCAGCCGATCCGACGCGCCGTTGAGGCGCGCCTTGCCGTGCAGCTCGCCCTCCATGAAGAGCTCCCAGTCGTTCGGCGCGACGTGCAGGTCGCCCGGCAGCGGCAGCAGTCGCCCGTCCTCGAGGGGCTCCACCAGCTCGGCGGTGACCATGACCACGAGCTCGGTCTGGTCCTGCTCGTAGCGCACGCTGCGGAACAACGACCCCAGCACCGGCAGGTCGCCGAGCCCGGGCACCTTCGAGGAGCGCGCCTGGTCCTTGCTGCGCAAGAGGCCGGCCAGCGCGAAGGACTGGCCGTTCGCCAGTTCGACCGTGGTGTTCGAGCGGCGCGTCACGATGCCGGGGATCGTGAAGCCGTTCTGCTTCAGCGCGCCGATCTCGCTCAGCTCGCTCACTTCGGGCGCGACCTCGAGGCGGATGCGCCCCTGGCCGAGCACCTGCGGCCTGAAGTTCAGCCGCACGCCGAACTCCTTGTACTGGATCGTGATCGTGCTGCCGCCGCCGACGACCGAGCCTTGCACGATGGGCACGGGGAACTCGCCGCCGACGAGGAAGGTCGCCTGTTCGCCGCTGACGGCGACGAGGTTGGGTTCGGCCAGCAGGCGCACGTAGCGGTTCTCCGCCAGGGCCTGCAGGTACGCCTCCAGGTTGGCGCTCGGCGCGCCGGCGAACAGCGTCGTGGCGCTCGACACGGGGCTGCCCGCGGCGTCGAAGGCGAAGTCGGCCGAACCCGCGGGCGAGCCCGGCTGCGGCGAGATGGACACCGATTGGAAGGGCGAGCCGCCGGGCGCCTGCACGCCTCCGAAGGCCGACGAGCCCCCGACCACGCCGCTGAAGCCGAGCTCGCGCAGCGCGGTGCGACTGGCCTCGGCGATGCGCACGCGCAGTTGCACCTGCTGCACGCCGGGGATGTGGGTCAGGTCGATCCACTTGTGGCCGCTCGTCCCCATGTAGGCGCGCAGCAGCTCCGCCGTGCGCACGTCGGGCACGCGTCCGCGCAGCGCGACCACGCCGTCGACCTCCTGCACCGCGAGGTTCGCGCCGAAGAGCTCGCGCAAGCGCGTCGCGAGGCCGTTCGCGTCGAGGCCGACGACGACGCGGCGCACGACGCTCTCGCCCGACTCGAGGCGGAAGACGACGTCGGTCGCGCCGTGCGCGCGCCCCACGAGCAGCACTTCGCCGGGCGAGACCGGCTTGGCGTCGACCACCGCCGGGTCGGCCACGACGACGAGCTCGACGCGCCCATCGAGGCGCACGAGCGTCGAGGCCCCGACCACGAGCGCATCGGCGGCCTTGGCGTCCTGCGCCGCCACCGCGGGCGCGCCGGCGAGCGCGCCCGCCTGCGCCGCGCCGGAGTGGAGCCACAGCAGGGCCGAGAGGGTCGAGGCGATCATGGTGCGTGCGCGGCGCTGGTCCATCATTGGTCCTTGGCGGGGAATTCGGTGCGCTCGACGCGGTCGCCTCCGAGCACCTTGACCTCCCACGCGGCCTTCTTCGGCGCGGCGGGCGCGACCTGCGGCGGGGCGACGACGGGCGCCGGCGCTTGCGGCGCGGGCTTGGGTTCGACGCGCGCCTCGACCTTCTCGGCGGCGGGCTCGCGCAGCCATTCGGCGCCGAACACGCTGGCGGTCGTGGCGACGGGCGAGACGGGTTGTTGCGCGGCCGCGCGGTCCTGCTCGGAGCGCAGCGCGATGCCCAGCGTCGCGCGCGAACTGGCGAGCTCGAGGTCGGCCGCCTGCTGCGGCGTCACTCCCAGCGTCACCGCGAGGCGCCGCGAAGCGTTGCGCCGCTCGACTCCTTCCGCGGCGCCGACCGCGTCGTCGTTGACCGCCAGCACCTGGGCCGCTTCGAGCACCGTGCGCGTCAGCGCCTCGCGGGCCGCGCCGGAACGCCCGGGGACCTCGAAGGTCGCCAGCACGTCGACCATCGCGCCCGGATACAGCACGACTTCGGGGCCCGTGTCGCGCAGGCTGATCGTGATCGCGCGCTGGCCGCTGGGCAGCAGGTTGGCGATGGCCGCGCCGGACAGGCGCGTTGTCAAGTTTGCTTCACGCAGCGGCTGGCCCTTGGCGAGCGGCGCCACCAGCGCGCGGCCGAGCGCCTCCGAGCTCGAGGCGAGGCCGGCGTCGACGCCCTCGGGCGCGTTGGCCCAGGCGAGGTCCTGCGCCGCGAGCTTGCGTCCGGCGGGCAAGTCGCGCGCGGCGACGATGTGCTGGCGCGCGCCCGCGCCGCGGCCGGCCTGGTCGGGCGAGCTGAGGGATTGGAGCAGGCCCACGAGCAGGGCCGCCACGGCCGCCACGGCGAGGCCGACGAGGAGCATGCGTGAATTGGTCATGGCTGGAGGCAGGTGCAGTTTCGTGGTGTCTGGATGCGAAGTCGGGTGGCGCTTCGGCGCGCAAGGGGCGCGCGCCGGCGGCGGTTCGAGCTCAGGGATCGGGCTCCTTGACCATGGATGCCCGCCCGACGAGTTCGTCGGGCAGCGGCACCAGGCTCGCGAGCCCGAGCAGCCGGTTGGAACGGTAGGGGGCTTCGACGCGCACGGTGACCGGCAGCCCCGGTGGAACGAGGCCCGGATCCCCGGGTTCGATCGCCACGGTGGCGTCGACGATGCCCGCGTCGCCCAACGCGGCCTGCACGCGCGCCTCGACCTCGCCGGCGGTGGCGCCGTGCAACGCCGCCACGCGCGCGCCCTCGCGCGCCGCATGGTCGGCCTGGATGCTGCGCAGGATCGCCCAGCCGTACTCGAAGCCGGCGAAGATGACGATCAGGAGCAGCGGTAGCGCGATGGCGACCTCGATGGTCTCCACGCCGCGACGACGCGCGCTGGCGCGCCCAAGCAGCATCGAATGGCGCCGGGAGTGCTTCACAGGATGGCTCCGTAGGTGTTCCAGTACCACCAACTGGCGATGGTCCCCACGAGGATCGCCGGAGCGTAGGGCATCCAGTGGTCGGGGCGTTCGAGCTGGTCGGTGGGCTCGGGCGCCGCGTTGCTCGCGACTCCGGAGCGCAGCACCTTGCGGAATTCGAGGCGCGTCATGGTCACCCCGTGCAGGATGGTGATCGGCACGGCGCCGAGGCCGAGGCGCTTGATCGTCATGATCATGCTCCAGGCGAATCCGGCGAAGGTGACGCCGAGCACCAGCACCACCGCCGGGTCTGATCCGACCCAGGCGCCCATGGCGAGCATCAGCTTGGCGTCGCCCGCTCCGCCGCCGGCGAGGATGTAGGCGCCGATGAAGATCCCGCCGCAGATCAGGGCGCCCAGCAGCGAGTCGCCGACTCCGGACAGCCCGCCTTGGATCCCCCAGTAGGAGACCCCCAAGGCGAACAGTGGCAGCGTCAGCCAGTTGGGGATGCGCATCGAGCGCAGGTCGGTGCGCGTGGCCACCGCGCAGGCGACCAGCAGCAACACCCAGACCCAGGCCGGAGGGCCTGCGTCCTCCACCGGGGTGGATGGCAGCACGGCAAGAGCGGATGTCATGGAAATCCGGCTTGTGCCGACCTTGGGAAGGGACGGACGGACATGATGGACGGGCGGTGGGGCCACCAGAGGCCTCCCAGAATGGTACTCTTCCCTCCGGCAGCCGAGCCTCCCCTTTCCTTGAAGATGGCCAGCCCCAAGATGTCCGCAGCCAGCCGCTTGCTGGGCCATCCCCGCGCGGGGGTGGCCTCCATCAAGGTCGTCGTGGCGCTGCCGGTCGTCATCATGCTGACCTGGCTGGCGGCCGAGATCGGCCTGGCGCTGCGCGCCTACACCCAGGCGAAGACGGCCGCGGATGCCGTGGCCCTCGCGGCCGCGGCGCGCTACCCCGACGGGCCGGAGGCGGCCGTGATGGATGCCCTGGCGGCCGCGAGCGCCAACCGCGGCCCCAATGGCCCGGTCGTGGTGCAGGTGATCGACGGCAAGGCGGGCGGGGGCGATGTGCTGTTCGGGGATTGGGACCCTGAGACCCGCCAATTCACCCCGCTTCCCGACGGCGGACCGGCCGTGAAGGTGCGCGTGCGTTTCGGCGCCGACCACCCCAACGGTCCCGTGGGGCTCGTCCTCGGCGGCTTGTTCGACAGCGGTCCCTTCAGCGTCGAGCGCAGCAGCATCGCCGTGCATCGCCCGGCGCGCCACACGACCAGCCTGCTGGCGCTGGATCCGACGGCTGGCGCCGTGTCGTTGACCTCCGAATCCCGCCTGCGCAGCGAAGGTGGCGTGTCCGTGGCTTCCTTCGATGCGCGGGCCGTGTCGCTCGCGGGCTTCAGCGAACTGGTCGCGCCCATCGTGCGCATCGCCGGCGACTTGGACCCCGACAGCGAAGCGCGCATCGAGGGTCGCGTCGTCGCCGGCTACGAGGTGCCGAGCGATCCCAAGGGCGCCGAGCCCTTGCCGGCCTGGAGGCCCGGGCCCGCGGCGCCCATCGGACACGACAACGCGTCGCTGACGCGCGTCGCTCCAGGCCTGCACGCGGGGTTGGAGGCCAGCGGGGGCCGTGTCGTCCTGACCGCCGGCCTGCACCAGTTCGATGGTCCCATCGTGCTCTCCGGCAGCGCCGAACTCGTCTTGGAGGGCGCCACGATCCAACTCGGCGACTTCGTCGGGTTGCAAATGGGCGGTGCAAGCCTTGTCTCGGGCGAGCCCATGGCCGGACTGCCGGGTTGGGGTCGCACGTGGGTGCTGCAGCGCAGCTTGGAATCGACCTGGGCCTTGTCCGAACAGGCTTCGATCCAAGTCGAGGGACGTTGCTACGCGCCGACCGCGACCGTGGTGCTCGAGGGCGCGGCGCGCCTGACGCTCGGCCCGTCGATCCTGCGCGGCATCGACCTGGCCGGCGTGTCGGAGGCCCGATTCGACGGGCGACTGCCCGAGATCGACGAGACGCCCCAGCCGGGCCGCGCCAGCCTGGTGCGCTGACGCGGTTCGGTGCGCGACGCGGCCCTGGACGGTTTCTCTCGAGGCTGCTGTAGGCGACGATCAATCCGGGGGGATTGGCCGCGCCCTTGCGCTGCGCCCGGTGTCGAGCGCTGTCTTTAAGTTGTTTAAATACAGTGATTTATGGATGCGGGCGGCGGGATTTCCGCACTGCGCTGTTGGAGCGTGCCTGCACGGGTGTCTCGGGGGGTGTCCGGCGCAAGCGGCGACGGCCACCCACGGCGGGTGGCGGCCAGCAAGGCCGGGCGCGTCCTCCCCTGAATACCGAAGGATCCCACATGTTCCCCTCCCTCCAGCGCCTCGCGGTCCTGTCCCTCGCCTCGCTCGCCCTGATCGCCTTGTCGACCGCGGCCAAGGCCCAATCGCTCATCTCCAAGTCGCAGCGCGAAGTGGTCGTGCTCCAAGCCGACCTCGGCGGCGACTTCATGTACGAGTTCATCGAAGACTCGGGCGTCAACCTCGCCGTGAATCGCCTGTCGCCCGCCTACAACCGCGTGCGCGTGGTGCGCGACGGGTCGGCGTCCTTGAACGGACTGGTCGCCGCGCTGGGCGCCGCGACCAGCGTGTCCACGGTGCGCGCCGTCGACCTGGTGATCATGACCCACGGTTCCGACTCCGTCGACGAGAACGGATGGAACGAGTGGATGGTCTTCTCCAACGACGAGTGGCGCTCGACCCTCGAGGTGCGCGACCGCTTGTTGTCGAGCCTCACCACCTCCCAACGCGCCAAGCTGCGCATGGTGTTCAGCACCGCCTGCTACAGCTCCTCGCATCGCAACCAGTGGATCCAGGCGGGCTTCAAGTGCGCCTCCGGCTCGGCGGGCGTCTACGCCGATTCCGCGGCGAGCTTCGACCCGTTCCTGGTCAACTGGGCCGCTGGCGCCAACGCTCCGCTGCTGCCCTTCCTGCCCGATCCGCGCAGCACGCAGACCTTCCAGGTGGGCGTGAACGCGGCGAACGCCGCCGATCCGCTGCGCACCTGGGACAACGCGGCCCGCGCGTACTACCACGCGATCGGCGAGCCGGACGTGGCCGCCGACATCAACAGTTGGCGCCACACGAGCTTCTCGTCCGACGCCGCGCGCAACCTGACCGTCTCGAAGATGTTCTGAGCCGGAGGGAGGGCGGCGATCGCGCCGCGCGCAGCACCAGCCGCGAGGGAGTCCCCGCGGCTGGTTGCATGGGCGCGGGCTCCGCGCGCGACCGGGAGGAAGGCGGCGGAAAGGGCCCCGACTCCGCGCGGCCCGAGGTGCGAGCGGCGCGCCTCAGTCGCGCGCGCAGGCGAAGTCGAACTCCCGGAGCATCGCGCCGAGGCGCAAGGAGAAGCGCGCGCGCAAGCCGGGCTGCGCCGCGACGCGCAAGTCGTGGAAGACCACCTTCTCCGCGTGCTCGAGGGTCTCGCGCGCGACCAGCACCTCGCCGGGGCCGGGCCGTTCGTCCCCGTCGTCGTCGCGATACACGACGAACGAGGCGCGTTCGATGCGCGCCAACCCGGGCGGGGTGCGCGCGCCGATCCAGGCCATGGAGAGTTCCGCGCCGCCGGCCTCGGAACGGATCTTGGCGCGGCGCGCGATCAACTCGGGCGCCTCGACCAGCTCGCGCGAGCTGCCCGATGGCCAGCGCGTGGACGCGCATCCGCCGGCGAGCAGCAGGAGCGCCGCGCAAGCCGCGCCCGTCGCCGGGCGTCGGTCAAATAAAATTGACAGGCCCGTCCCTCGAGTGCGCGCGCTCGCGTCCATGCGCCTTTTCCGCCGCGCCTCAGTAGTTCTTGGCGAACAACACGCGGCGCGCGCTGGGCGCTCCGGTCTTGATGCAGCGCCCGGGCTCGGCGGCCGGTCCCTGCCCGTCGAGGGGCAGGCAGCGGATGGTGGCCTTGGTGGCCTCCTTGATGGCCTTCTCCGTGGCGCCCGTGCCGTCCCAGTGCGCGTGCACGAACTTGGAGCCTTCGCCCTTGAACACCGCGACGAAGTCGTCCCAGGTGTCGACCGAGACCGTGTTCGCCTCGCGGAAAGCCAGGGCGCGCTCGAAGAGGAAGCGCTGGAACTCGTCGAGGATGCGGCCGATGGCCACGCCGAGGTCCTGCATGGGGAGCGTCTCCTTGAGCGCCTTGCCGTTGGCGTCGAGCGGCGCGATGCGCCGCTTCAGCATGACGGTGCCGGCCGCGAGGTCGCGCGGGCCGAGCTCGAGGCGCACGGGCACGCCCTTGCGCTCCCACTCGTAGTACTTGTCGCCGGGACGCAGGTTGTCGCGGTCGTCGACCTTCACGCCGAGGCCGTCTTCGCGCAGCTCCTTGGCGAGCTTGTGCGCGGCCTCGCACACCTGCGCCTTCTCGGCGTCGCTCTTCCAGATCGGCACGACCACGACGTGGATCGGCGCCAGGCGCGGCGGCAGCACGAGGCCGTCGTCGTCGGAGTGCGCCATCACCACCGCTCCAACCAGGCGCGTGGAGACGCCCCACGAGGTCTGCCAGACATGCTCGCGCGCGCCTTGCTGGTTCTGGAAGGTGACATCGAAGGCCTTGCCGAAGTTCTGGCCGAGGTCGTGGCTCGTTCCGGCCTGCAGCGCCTTGCCGTCCTGCATCATCGCTTCGATGCAACGCGTCTCGACGGCGCCCGCGAAGCGCTCGTTCTCGGTCTTGACGCCTTGGATCACGGGCAGCGCCATCACCTCGTGCGCGAAGTCGCGGTAGACATCGAGCATGCGCGCGACCTCCTCCTGCGCTTCCTCGTGCGTCGCGTGCGCGGTGTGGCCCTCCTGCCACAGGAACTCGCCCGTGCGCAGGAAGAGGCGCGTGCGCAGCTCCCAGCGCATCACGTTCGCCCACTGGTTGAGCAGCATCGGCAGGTCGCGGTACGAGTCGATCCACTTCTTGAAGAAGTGGCCGATGATCGTCTCGGAGGTCGGGCGCACCACGTAGGGCTCCTCGAGCTCGTTCTTGACGGTGATCTTGCCGTCGTGGGCCTTGAGGCCCGAGTGCGTGACGACCGCGCACTCCATGGCGAAGCCCTCGACGTGCTGCGCCTCCTTGGCGAGGAACGAGAGCGGGATCAGCAGCGGGAAGTACGCGTTCTGGTGGCCCGTCTCCTTGAAGCGCCGGTCGAGGTCGGCCTGCATCTTCTCCCACACGGCGTAGCCGTGCGGCTTGATGACCATGCAGCCGCGCACGACCTCGGCCGCCTCGGCCAGCCCTCCTTCGCGCACGACGTCCTGGTACCACTGCGCGTAATCCTGGGCGCGGGGGGTGATGCGGGCTCCGGCCATGGCTGCTTCGTCTTCCTCGCCACCCGTCGCAAGCCCCCCCATTGGGGCCGGCCGGCGGCATGCAGGGCAGGCAGGGTAGGGGACGCCATGGGCGACCGCCACCATCCGCGCGGCCCGCGGGCGGGAAGAGCGCGGAATAGTCCGACGGAAGCTGCAGGACCTTCCATTTCCGGCCGACAAGCCTCCTGTCCTAGGGGGCCGCGACTCGGCAGCACGCGGTAGACTCCCGGCGCAAGACCGAAACACGCGTCGTGGACGGCCCAAAGGCCCGTCCGAGTCGCCCGCATCCGAATCCGCCCGCCTAGGTACTCCCGAACATGAGCCTCGCCACGCAGATCCGACCCGAGATGACCATGGAGCAGATCATGGACATCGCCCCCGCCGCGCAGCGCGCGCTGTTCCAGCGCTACCACGTGGGCGGGTGCAGCTCGTGCGGCTTCCAGCCGAGCGACACCCTGGCGCAGGTCTGCAAGGACCACAACATCCTCGACATCAACGAGGTCGTGCGCACGATCGTCAACGCGCAGGAGGCCGACGCCAAGCTGCAGGTCGGCTGCGAGCAGGTGAAGTCCTGGCTGGACGCGGGCGAGCGCTTCCTGTTCCTCGACGTGCGCATGCCCGAGGAGCTCGCGCTGGCGAAGATCGCCCAGTCCGAGGCGCTCGACTACGACAATCCCGGCAAGTACATGGAGCTGCCGAAGGACTCGAAGATCGTGTTCCACTGCAAGAGCGGCGTGCGTTCGCTCGACGTGGCCGCGTACTTCAAGGGCCACGGCTTCACCAACGTGTGGTCCATGCGCGGCGGCATCGACGAATGGAGCCGCGCGATCGATCGCGCGGTGCCGGCATACTGACAACCAGGTAGGACACCACCGGCCGCCAGCCGGTGGAGGACGCCTCGAGCGTCCTGGGGCTGCGACGCACTTCGCAGTCCGGCGCGCCCGACTGCCCTCGGACGCGCCAGGCGACGGCGGACTGCCCCCGCCGTGGCCGGCGGGTCGGATCGACCGACCCCGTTTCGAGCGCGGCTGCCTCCCTGCCCGGGGGCGGCCGCGCCCCTTTTCGCGGTCAGGCGAGGGCGACCGTCGTGGCGCGTTGCGCGGCGGGCCGCCAAGGCGCATCCTCTGTGCTTCGCGCGGTCGGTTGCCGCGCCGAGCCATGGCCGCGGACCGTACATCGCATCAAGCAGGGCGACCGGAGGAGCACGCCACGCCGCGCGGCACCGAGCTGGTGCTGACGACCTACAACAACCCGCGTTCGCTGGCGTTGTGCCTCGAATCGGACGGCCGCCAAGTGGACGCGTGCGACTCCAACTGCGACGCCGACGACCGATCCGGCCCCGAGACCAAGGCCGTGGTCGAGTCCTTCGTCGCCGCGCGGCCCGACCTGCGCGTGCGCCACCTGTGGCACGAGGACCGCGGGTTCCAGAAGTGCTCGATCCTCAACAAGGCCATCGCCAGTTCGCAGGCCGACTTCATCGTGTTCATCGACGGCGACGTGCTGATCCACCCGCTGTTCGTGGCGCGCCACCTCGAGCTCGCGCGGCGCGGCCGCTGGTCCACCGGCAGCTTGATCCGCCTCGACGCGCCGGCCCCGGCGGCGGTCACGCGCGAGCTCGTGGCCGATGGGATCGTGTTCGACCGGGCATGGTTGCGCGAGCAGCGCGCCTTCGACCGCTTCTCGACCTGGCTCAAGTCCGCGCCGTGCCCCAAGTGGCTGTCGAACCTGCTCGAGCTCTGCTGGCCCACGCGGCGCTCCTTGTGCGGCGCCAACTGGTCGGCCTGGCGCGACGACATCCTGCGCGTGAACGGCTTCGACGAGACCATCACCTACGGAGGCCTCGACAAGGAGCTGGGCGATCGCCTGCGCAACGCGGGCATCCCGGGACGCCACCTGCGCTTCAGCGCGCCGCTCGTGCATCTGGACCATTCGCGTCCCTACGCCGACACGAGGAAGAAGAAGCGCAACAAGGACTGGATCCACGAGGTCCGCCGCAGCGGCGTCAGTTGGACCAAGCACGGCATCGTCAAGGCCGAGGGGCATCCAGGTTGAGCGGCTGCCTGGCCTCGGTGGTGGTGCCGACCTATTCGGACTGGGAAGCACTGCAAGGCTGCCTGGACGCCTTGGCCGCGCAGACGGCGCCCGCGTCGAGCTTCGAAGTGCTGGTCGCCAACAACAACCGGGACCCCGAACCGCCGCCCGACTTGCGGCTGCCAGCCAACGCCCGGCTGGTGCACGCGTCCGATCCCGGCTCCTACTCGGCGCGCAACGCCGCCCTGCGCGAGGCGCGCGGCGACGTGCTGTTCTTCACCGACAGCGATTGCCGACCGGAGGCGCCCGAGGTCTGCGGCTGAGTGGTCACAAGTTCGGTATCCGATGAGTGCAGCTCCACTCGATCGCGGCAAGTGGTGGAATCGGCGCCGAGCCTCGCCTTCACCCAGGCTATGCGGTGATCCGGTCGTAGAGCGCGTGGATGCCTGCGACCTCGATTTCGATCGAGTGCGCGCGCACTACGTGTTCTCGCGCACGTTGCCCCATCGCCAGCAACTCCAAGGGATCCGATGTCAAATCGAGGACCACCTTGCAAAGTTCCTCCCAGTCTCCGGACTTGAACAGAGCGCCGTTGGACCCGGGGTGGATCATCGTGGGAAAGGCGCCGGCATGCGAGGTCACGGCCGCGGCGCCGCTGGACATGGCCTCGAGCGGCGTCAGGCCGAAGCCCTCCGAGTACGAGGGCGCGATGCACAGGGCGACGC
>JBKDQQ010000171.1:0-28757 GCA_046341775.1 Planctomycetia bacterium | reverse complement strand
CTCTCCGTCGACAAGGAGAAGAAGCGCATCGCGTTGGGCCGCAAGCAACTGACGCCCGACCCGTGGACCGATTCGATCCCGTTGAACTACCACGTCGGCGACCTTCTGTCGGGCTATGTGACGAAGATCACCAACTTCGGTGCCTTCGTGAAGCTCGAGGACGATCTCGAGGGCCTGCTGCACATCAGCGAGCTGTCCGACCACAAGATCAACTCCGTCGAGGAGGTCTTGAAGATCGGCATGAAGGTCGAGGTGCGCGTGATCCGCGTCGACACCGAGGAGCGCAAGATCGGCCTGTCGTTCGTGCACGCCGACTTCGAGGAGAACGAGAAGCTGCCCGCCACCGCTCCGGCCGCCATCGGCACGGCGGACGAGCAGGCCGGCGGCAAGGCCGGTTCCGAAGGCTGACATCGGAGCGGGCGGCGCCGTCCTGCGGCTCCGCCCGCGATCCACGCGCCATGCAGCGAGCATCCGGCGACGATCCCGCCCGCGAGGGCCGCGGATCGTCGCCGGATGCGCTTGCTCGGCCGCCCGCCGCGGGACGCCCGGCCCCTCGGGCTCCGGCACGGGCCATCCTGCTCGTCGCAGCGGCGCTCTGGGCGCCGTGCTTCGCGCCGCTGGGCGGCTGCCGCGCGAGCGACTCCGCGGGGGGCGCGCCGAGCGTGCAGCCCGTCGATCCGCGCCACGAGGCGGCGCTGCTGGCCTGCGAGGCGGCGCTGCGCGACGGCGATGCGCGCCTCGCGCGCTCGATCCTCGCCCGCGTGAGGGCGCAGGCCGGCGACGCCGGAACCTTGGCGGCCGCGGCGCGCTTGTCGGATTTGCTTGACGGCCGCGAGGCCGCCGAGGCGCTGGAGCTGCGCCTGCGCACGCGCATCGTGCGCCCGCCGGAGGGCGCCGCGCCCGGTCCGGTGGTGCTGGTGATCGAGTTGGAGGGGCGTTCGCTCGACGGCGTCGCCCGCACCCTCGCCCCCGGCGCGGCGGAGCTGGAGCTCGAGGAGAGTTCGTGCGACGAGTTCGGCGTGGAACGGCGCACGGTCGAGCGCGTGCCGCTCGGCGCGTGGACGCTCGCGGCGCGCTCCGACCACGCGCGCGTGGAACTGCACCGGGCGCGCTGGTCGTTGGCGCCCGGCGCCAAGGGAGCGCGCATCGTGGCGCGGCTCTCGTTGCGGGCCGCGCGGGTCGAAGTCGACGGTCGCGTGCTGGCCTGTCCCGGAGTCTCCGCGCAGCCTGGTTTCGCCAGCATGGTCGAGCGCGAGGTGGCGGGCGCGGGCGAGGCCGACCCCGCCGAGCTGGTGGAAGTCGCCCGTCGACCGAGCCTGAGCCGCGGGCTGGCCTTGCGCACGGCCTTGCGCATCCCGCCCGCGCGCCAGCGCGAAGCGCTGCGACTGTTGTCGGAGGCGCGCGACCTCGACCTCGATCCGCTGCTCGAGCTGCTCGTGCCGGCCTGCCGCTGGCTGTGCGGGGCGGAACCGCCCCCGCAGGACGCAGGGGGCGTGCGCGCCCTGCTGCGGCGCTCGTCCGAGCCCTGAGTCGTCGTGGCGCGCCCGCCGCTTCCGCATCCAGCCCGCCTTGGAGGCTTGCGGTGCGCGCGCGGGCGGTGCGAGACTGCGCGCAGCATGGAAGCGAACTTGCAGGAGCAATTGCGCGTCATCGGACGCGGCGTCGTCGATCTGATCGAGAGGAAGGAGCTGGAGGAGCGCGTCGCCGAGTCCATTCGTTCGGGAAGGCCGCTGCGCGTCAAGTTCGGCATGGATCCGACCAGCCCGGACCTGCACGTCGGCCACGCCGTGCCGCTGCGCAAGCTGCGCGCCATGCAGAAGCTCGGCCACCACATCGTGCTGATCGTGGGCGACGCCACCGCCATGGTCGGCGATCCGTCCGGCCGCAACAAGCTGCGGCCGCCGCTCTCTCGCGCCGACGTCGAGCGCAACCTGCGCACCTACGTCGAGCAGGCCGGCAAGGTGCTGGACTTGTCGAAGACGGAGATCCGGCGCAACAGCGAGTGGTTCGACCAGATGCGCTTCGAGGACGTGCTGAAGTTGTGCGGGCGCATGACGGTTGCGCGCATGATCGAGCGCGACACCTTCCAGAAGCGCATCGCCGACAACGAGCCGATCGGCATCCACGAGTTCCTCTATCCGCTGATGCAGGGCTGGGACTCGGTCATGGTGAGGAGCGACCTCGAACTCGGCGGCACCGACCAGTTGTTCAACCTGCTGCGCGGGCGCGACCTGCAGCGCGAGGAGGGGCAGCGCGGCCAGATCTGCTTCACCACGCCGCTCATCGACGGCCTCGACGGCCGCAAGATGAGCAAGAGCTACGGCAACGCGGTCTCGTTCAACGACGAGCCCGAGGACATGCACGGCAAGGTCATGTCGATCGAGGACGGCGTGATGAAGCAGTGGTACGCGCTGCTGACGGATCTCCCGGACGCCGAGGCCGAGGCCGTGCTCGCCGGCCACCCGCGCGAGGCCAAGGCGCGACTCGCGCAGGAGATCACCTGCTCGTACCACGGGTTGGAGGCCGCGCTGAAGGCGCGCGACGCGTTCGACCGGCGCTTCCGCGACAAGGAGGTGCCCGAGGAGGTGCCCGAGCTGGCCTGGCCGTCCTCCGCACCGGCGGAAGGCGTGGCGCTCATGTCCCTGCTGAAGGAGCTGGGCTTGTGCGCCTCCACGAGCGAGGCCAAGCGCCTCGTGGAGGGCGGCGGCGTGCGCCTCGACGGCGAGGTGCAGTCGGATCCGCGACGCACCCTCGCGAGGCCCGCCGAGTCCATGCTCGTGCAGGTCGGCAAGCGCAAGTTCGCCAGGGTGCGCTGAGGATCGAGGCGGCGCGCGTCGGCGGTTCAGCGCGCGGCCGACGAAACGCCGATGCGCAGTTCGTGCTGCAGCGGGTGGTCGAGCGCCAGCACCAGCGCTCCTTGCCGCGCCGGAGCCGACGCGGCCGCGAGCGTGGCCACTCCGCGCCAACGCGCGGCGCGGCCCTCGGAGTCGGCGTCGGTCGGAGTCCACTCGAGGCGGATCGCGTCCTCCGCGTAGCCCTCGAAGCGGGCGGCAAGGACGCGGAACCGGTCGCCGGGCATCGACGCCACGAGGTCGAAGCCCATCGTCGCCTCCGCGCCGGATGGCGACGGCCCGAAGGCGAGGTTGGCCGGCAGCGACACGACGTCGTCGACGACCACGCCGCGCACGGGCACTTCGAAGGGCGGCGGCTGGCCGACGCCTTGCGGCGCCGCGGTGCGCAACACGACGCGCCCCGAGATGGGCCCCTTGGGCAGGCCGGCTGGCGCGCTGGCGCCCACGATCCACAAGGTCTCCCCGGCGAGCTCGGTCTCCTGCAACGTGGCTTCGAACGGGCCTTCCACGCGCTCGATGGCGACGATGCGCGCAGGGTCGCCCTTGATCTCGACCGTGCAATCCACCCGACCGGCCTTGCCGCTCAGGTGTCCCACGCGGCCGAGGTCGAGCTCGGCCGGAACGCTGCGGAAGGCGCGCTTGACGACGAGGTGCAGTTCGAAGCTCAGGTACGGCGTCGCGCTCGAGTCGCAGCGCAGGCGCACCACGGCGAGCTTGTCGATGTTCATCTTCTCGACGAGCTTGGTGTCGACGTCGATGGCCAGCTCGAGCCTGCCTCCGGCGGGGATGACGAGGTCCTTGCCGGCCGCGGACGGCGCGCCGCGCGCGCCGTCGGGCGAGACGACCACCGCGCTCGGTTGCGTGCACCAGCACACCGTCTGGATGTCCTGCACGCGCACCGCGCGGCCTTCGCGGTTCTCGAGCATGTACACATGCCGCGGCCGCGCGCCGTAGGGGACGTCGCCGAAGTCGTGGAAGAACGGCCGATCGCTGGTGGGGTTCGCCACGACGACGCCTTCCACCTTGCCCTGCGGCGAGGAGGCGCCGCCGGCCGCCGAGGTCGCGTCCCGGCACCCCGTGACGAGGGCGACGAGCAGCAGCGCGCAGGCGAGTCCCGGCGCGAGGCGCGCGAGTCGGGGTGGCAAGGTGCCCTGTGTCTCCACGGTGGTGGTGGCTGGTTGGCTGGTGTGCATCGGAGCGGGAGTCGCCGCGAGGATCGCACCTGCATTTGCTGCGGCGCGTCGCTCGGGCAAGTAGTATGCCGACACGGATCCCGCGATGCCCAAGCAGGCCACCACGCCTCCCGGAACGCGCGCGTCGCGCCTGCTGGCCGCATGGTGCGCGCTCGCGCTGCTCGGCGCCTGCGGCGCCGACGATCCGCCCGCCGCGGGCGGCCCGAATGTCGTCGTGATCCTGGTCGACGACCTGGGATGGGCCGACGCGGGAACCGGCGCGTCCGCCGCGCCCTCCACGCCGCGCATCGACGCCTTGCTGGCCGATTCCGCGCGGCCGCGCACCTACCGCACGGCTCCGATGTGCACGCCCGCTCGCGCCGGACTGCTGACCGGCGTCGAACCGGCGAAGCTCGGCATGCTGCGCAACCTGGGCGCGCGCGAGGGAGGCGGCCTCCCGCCGGAGGCCACCACCCTGGCCGAGCGCTTCCGCTCGGCCGGCTGGAGCACGGCGCTCGTGGGCAAATGGCATCTGGGCCACTCGCGGCCCGGATCCCGACCCAACGCGCAGGGCTTCGAGCGCTTCCGCGGCTTCCTCGGGGGATGGATCGAACCCACGACGCGCAAGCGTGGCGCGGAGGCCGATTGGTGGCGCGACGAGTCGCCGGTCGAGCAGCAGGGCTACGCCCCCGCGATGCTGCTCGAGGAGGCGCGGCGCGCGATCCTCGAGCGGCCGCGCGGCAAGCCGTTCTTCCTGTGGTTCGCCACGCCGCTGCCGCACGCGCCGCTGCACGCGCCGCCGGGCGCCGCCTTGCCGACGAACCTGCCGGAGGGCGCGGAGCTCAACCGCGCCGCCATGCGGTCGATGGTCGAGGAACTCGATCGCCATGTGGGCGTGCTGCTCGACCTGCTCGCGGCCGAGGGGCTGGAGCGCGAGACGATCGTGGTCTTCGCTTCGGACAACGGAGGCGATCGCGACCTCGGCGCCGACAATGGCGGACTGCGCGCGGGCAAGTACACGCCGTGGGAAGGCGGCTTGCGCACGCGCTTCGCCCTGCGCCTCCCGGGACGCGTCGCGGCGGGCGAACGCGACTGCGACATCTCCTACCTCGACCTGGCGCCGACCTTGTGCTCCATGGCGGGGATCGCGGCGGATCCGCGCGAATTCGACGGGCTGGACACGAGCGCGACCTGGTTGCGCGGCGCGCAGCTCGCGCCGCGCATGTTGCGCTACGCCTGCGAGCGCTCCGACGAACGACGCGTGGCGGTGGTGGAGGATGGCCGCAAGCTCGTGCGGATCGTGTCCAAGTCAGGGGCGAAGTCGACCACGCTGCACGACTTGCGCGCCGATCCGGGCGAGGCGGGCGAACTCTATCCCGCGGACGATGCGCGCTCCGCGCGTTGGATCGAGGCCGCGCGCGAACTCGAGGGTTGGCGCTGAGGCGCCTTGCCGCTCAGCGCGGCTGCAGGAGCGGCGAAGCGGCGAGGCAGTCGGCGATGGTGCGCGCCACGAGGTCCGAGCCCGAGTCGTTCGGGTGCACTTCCCATTTGTAGAGTCCGTGCACGCGCACGTGGGCCTTGGCCTCGGCCTCGATCGCGGCGCGGTCCTTGGCCGGTTCGGCGGCCGCGCGGCGCGCGATCTCCGCCTGCAACTCGGCGTCCAGCGCGGCCTCGACGACGCCGGCGTTGTCGCACACCTCGACCGAGAGTTCGGCCGCCACCTCGCGCTGCACGGCCTTGATGCGCTCGAAGGCGTCGCACTGCTCGCGGTAGCTCGCGGCCTGCTCGAGATGCCAACGAGGCAGGGCCTGCGTGGCGATCATGACCTCCGCGCCGCGGGCGCGGCAAAGCGCCACGATCTGCCGCAGGTTGCGCCGGTAGGTCTCGAAGCCCAGGTCGGGGATCGCGCCGGGGTAGTGCCGGTAGGGATCCGGGCCTTGCGGATCGTAGTTGGCGATGGCGTAGAAGCCGAGGTCGCTGCGCTCCGCGACGTAGTCGGTCATGTAGCGACGCCAGACCAGGTACGCCCGGCTCTTCGCCAAGGACGCCTCGAGCGCGCTGGGCCGGTCGACCGGCCAGGTGGCGCGCCAATGCAGGTTGTCGCGCGTGGGCTCGCCGCCGCGCGTGTAGAGCGCGCAGCGCATGTCGTTGATGGACTCGTGCACGACGACGAGGTCCGGCTCCAAGTCGAGCCCGCGCAGCGCCAGGTTGACGAGCATCTCGTGCGAGTTCCAACCCGACACGCCCAGGTTGACCACCTCGAAGCGTCGCGGAGCGAGACGCTCGTTGAGGTGGTCCTCGAGGCGCTGCGACCAGACCGCGGCGTCGTTGGATTCGCTCTGTCCGTACACGGAAGAGCCGCCGGTGGTGACGATGCGGAAGACGCCTTGCGGCTTCTCCCAGGTCGTCTCCTTGCCGCGGAAGCCGAGGGTGTTGTGCGACGCCTGCTGCTTGGCGCCGGGCGGAGTGGAGAACCCCGGTCGCAGCGCGTAGCCGAGGTAGGGATGCGGCATGGCGCGCGCGTTCTTCTGCTCGGAGGCGCGCTTGAGCGTGCCGTACTCGAGGGTGTCGAGGCAGAGCTTGCCGGCGAGCCCTTGCGCGTCCTCGGAGGCGTTCCAGTCCGGCCGCGCCCGGCGTTCGGCGACGACCCCGTCCGCCCAGCGCGAGCCCAGCTCGACGAGGACGACCAGCAGGCCGAGTGAAAGCGCCAGCGACAAGGCCAGTCGGCGCCAAAGGGCGCGCCGCGCGGGGCGCGGACCGTCGTGCGCTGCGGAGCTCATCGCGGGGGAGCCTAGCAGGCGGTCGAGGGGCGCGCCAAGGCGCGATCCGCCTCGGCGCGCGCCACTACAAGCGGGCGCGTCCTTGCGCTATCACGGAGGCGTGCCGAAGAAGGACGGACTGCGGCTGCATGCCGCGCTGCTGCTCGCCGAGACCCTGTTGGTGGCCAACGTGCTCAAGGAGGAGGCCGTGGCGCTCGTCGTGCGCTCGAGCCTCGATCCATGGCTGCGCGTCGTGTTCTCCATGGCCGTCGTGGTCGGGTTCCTCGGCGGATTCTTCCTGCTGGTGCAACGCTTGACGCGCGACACGGTGGGAGCCGTGCAGGGCGCGCTGCGCCGCCGCGGAGTGGACCGCGCGCTGGTGCACCTCGTCCTCCTCGGCGCGCTGTACCTCCTCTACGCCCACCGCCTCGGGCTGGCGCCCTGGCGCTGAACCGCGCGAGCCGCGCGTCGACGGCCCTCAGGCCACGACTTCCAACTCGCGCTCGGCATGGTGCGCCAGGAAGGCGCGCGCGCCCTCGTCGCCCAAGTAGCGCCGCAACAGGCGCTCCTCGGTGCGGGCGAGGTCGACCACCAGCAGGGCGTCGAGCGCGTCGTTGAAGTCGGGGTCCACGTTGAGCGCCACGACCTTGCCGCCGAGCTTGAGGTACTCGCGCAGCAGCACGGGCACGTCCTTGCGCCCGCCCTCGAGATCGCTGACGAGCGCCGAGAGGTCCAGTCCGCGGCCGAGCAGCTCGGAGATGCGTCCGGGCTCGAGGCCTTGGACGCGGCGCAGTTCGAGCGGCGTGCGCGGCTTGAAGCCCGCGTTGGAGGGCGCGGCGCGGTGGCGCTGCAAGTACTGGGCGATCAACTGGCGCGAGAGGGGATGGTAGTCGGCGCTGATCGAGACCGGCCCGTACAGGTGGCGGTAGCGCGGGTTCTTCGCCACGTGCGCGCCGATGCCCTTCCAGAGCGTGAGCAGCGGCGCGTAGCTCTTCTGGTAGTCGGCCGCCACGAACGAACGCCCGAGCTCGAGCGCGGGCTCGAATCGGCGCAGGGTGGCGCGGTCGTAGTCGAAGAGGCTGGCGGTGTACATCTCCGCCACGCCTTCGCCGCGCAGGAGCTCGTCGGTCGCGCCCAGCCGATAGGCGCCCGCGACGCGCCCTTCGCGTTCGTCCCACAAGACGAGGTGGCGGTAATGCTCGTCGTGCCGATCGAGGTCGCGCGGCCGGTTCGTGCCCTCGCCCACCGCGCGGAAGGCGAGCTCCCGCTGTCGTCCGACCTCCAGCAGCAGCGCGGGGATCTGCTCGGCCCGCGCGAGATGGGCGACCAGCCCGTTCTGCGCGGCGAGCCGCGAGTCGGCGGGCAGGTCAGCGAGCTCGCGCTCCCAATCGAGGCGCGAACCCGCCGGCGCGATCGGCGCCGCCTGGCGCGCGGCCTTGGGCGGCGCGGCGCGGCGCCTGCGCTCGGCCTGCTCGCGCCGGCTGGTGGACGCGCCCAGCGCGTAGGTGCGCAGACGCAGGTAGTCGGTGCGCGCCGCGTCGTCGGCGAGCTGCTCGAGTTCCGTCGACACGATCGGGCTGCCGAAGCGCAGCTCGATGGTGCGGCCGCGCTTGTTGACGAGCTCGCGCGGCAGCAAGGCCGTGCGCAGTCGCGGGTGCAACAGGCCCGCGAGCTGGAACAGCGCGCCGTTGCGGCCATCGAAGTAGGCGGGGCAGGTCGCGGCCTTGGTGCGCAGCGCCATGCGCGCCACCGACGCGCTCCACGGCGGATCGGTCACTTCGCGCGTGCGCACCTTGAGGCTCGAGACTTCGCCGGCGGGGAACACCACGAGCAGGCCGCCCTGCTCGAGGTGCCGGATGGCGCCGCGCAGGGCGCGCGCATTGGCGGCGCGCTCGTCGGATCCGAACACCTCGACCGCGAGGAACAGTTCGCGCAGCTCCACGATGCGCTCGAGCAGGCTGTTGACGAGGATCTTCACGTCGGGCCGCAGGCGCCGCAGCTCGCGCGCGAGGATCAGCCCTTCCACCGCGCCGAAGGGATGGTTGGCGCACACGATCGTCGCCCCGGCCTTCGGCACCCCCGCCAGTTCATCGGGCGCCACCCGCACGTCGACCTGCAGCTCGGCCAAGGCGCGCTCGATGAACTCGAGCGCGTCGCGCGAGGGCGGCAGGCGACCGTAGCGTCGTTCCAGTTCGTCGAGCGCCAGCATGCGCTCGATGGGCGCGAGCAACGGACGCAGGCGGGAACGCGCGGGAAGCAGGCGGAACGGATGGCTGGCCTGGTCCATGTGCATGTTTCCTTCCTCGGAAGAAGGCCGCGTCCGCTCGTCGAACGCGCTCCGGTAGGCGAGGCTACCGACCGGAGCGCACAAAGGGCACTGCGCCCGTGGGGATTCGGCAAGGCTTGCATCAAGGGCTTGCAAGTCTCGCTGCGTGGCGGGATGGCGGGTCGCTACCATGCCGCCCATGCACGCATCCTCGCACGGCGGCCGCCCTCGCCGCCATCCGACGCGCGCCTTGGCGGCTTGGTGCCTGGCCTTCCTCGCGGCCTGCGGCGCCGAGTCCCCGGGGGACCGGCGTCCCGTGGTCGGGTTCTCGCAGATCGGCGCGGAGAGCGCGTGGCGCGTGGCCGAGACCGCGTCCATCGTGGCCGAGGCGGAGGCGCGCGGCGTGGATCTCAAGCTCGTGGACGCGCAGGGGCGCATGGAGAAGCAACTCGAGGCGCTGCGCGGCTTCGTGGCCCAGCAGGTGGACGCCGTGATCCTCGCCCCGCAGAAGGAACAAGGCTTCGAGCCCGTCTTGAAGGAACTGAAGGAGGCGGGCATCCCCGTGGTGCTCGTCGACCGCGGAGTGCAAGCCGATCCCGCCCTCCACGCCACCTTGATCGCCTCCGACTTCGTCGCGGAAGGGCGCATGGCGGCGGAGTGGTTGGCGCGGGCCTCGACGGGCGACGTGCGCGTCGTCGAACTCGAGGGCACGACGGGCTCCGCCCCCGCCATCGACCGCAAGAAGGGCTTCCACGAAGCGCTCGCCGCCCATCCGCGCCTGCGCGTCGTGCGCTCGCAACCGGCGCAGTTCTCGCTGGCCGAGGGCAAGAAGCAGATGGAGGCGATCCTGCGCTCGGAGCCCGAACCGTTCCAGGCGGTGTACGCGCACAACGACGACATGGCGCTGGGCGCGATCGAGGCGCTCAAGGCCGCCGGTCGCGCGCCGGGGAAGGACGTGCTGGTCGTCTCCATCGACGCCACCCGGCCCGCCTTCGAAGCGATGGTCCGCGGCGAGCTGTCGGCCGCCGTGGAGTGCTCCCCGCTGCTGGGGCCGGCGGCCCTCGACGCGGTGCAGGCGTTGCTGCGCGGAGAGCGGGTCGAGCCGCGCATCGTCGTGCAGGATCGGCTCTTCACGGCCGCCGACGCCGCCGCCGAACTGCCCAATCGACGCTACTGAAGTCCAGCGCGCCCGAACGCCGAGATCTCCTGCCCACGGACCCCATTCCCATGCAGATCCTCCTCTCCGCAAAGGCCCTCCTCGCCTGCACCACGTCCATGCTCCTGCTCGCGTCGCTCGCGCCGGCGCAAGCCGTGCTGCGCTCCGACCCGCTGCGCGCCGTTCCGTTCCAGGACGTGGCGGTGAAGGACCCGTTCTTCGCGCCGCGCATCGAGGTGAATCGCACTTCGACCGTCGAGGCGGTCTGGAAGCAGTGCGAGGACACCGGACGCCTGCGGAACTTCGCCGTGGCCGCGGGCGAGGTGGAAGGCAAGCACCAGGGGTTCCTGTTCAACGATTCCGACGTCTACAAGCTGGTCGAAGGCATCGCCTACGCCCTGCACCAGAAGAAGGCGCTGGGCGGGTCCGATCCGGCGTTGCAGGAGCGCACGCAGGCGCTGATCCGCACCATCGCCAAGGCGCAGATGCCCGACGGCTACCTGAACACGTACTACCAGCTGGCCGCGCCGGGCGAGCGTTGGAAGGACATCGCGCACGGGCACGAGTTGTACTGCGCGGGCCACTTGATCGAGGCCGCCATCGCCTGGAAGGCGGCCACGGGCGACACGACCTTGATGGACGTGGCTGTCAAGTTCGCTGGACACATCGCCGCGGAATTCGGCCCGGGCCGGCGCCTCGACCCGCCCGGCCATCCTGAACTGGAACTGGCGCTGGCGAAGCTGCACGAGGCGACCGGCGAGAAGCGCTGGCTGGACCTGCTGCGCTTCTTCATCGGCCAACGCGGCGGCAAGGAGGGCCGCGCCGGGTTCGGCGAGTACGCGCAGGACCACCTGCCGCTGCGCGAGCAGAAGACGATCGTCGGCCACGCCGTGCGCGCCTGCTACCTGTACGCGGGCGCGGCGGACCTCGCGCGCCTCGACGGGGACGCCGGGCTCCTGTCGGGACTGGGGACGATCTGGGACGACCTCGTCGGGACCAAGATGTACGTCACCGGCGGCATCGGCAACTCGGCCGCCAACGAGGGCTTCACGAAGAGCTGGGACCTGCCGAACAAGAGCTCCTACTGCGAGTCCTGCGCCTCGATCGCGCTGGCGATGTGGAGCCAGCGCATGTACCTCGCCACGGGCGAGGCGCGCCACGCGGAGAACGTCGAGCGCCAGATCTACAACAACATCCCCGCCAGCGTGTCGATGTCCGGCGACCGCTTCTTCTACGTCAATCCGATGGAGACCGCCGGAGCCGCGCGCCAGCCGTGGTTCGATTGCGCCTGCTGCCCGACGAACATCGTGCGCTACCTGCCGGCGATGGGCGAGCGCGTCTACGCCACGAGCGGCGAGGGCCTCGACGACACGGTCTGGATCTCGCAGCACTTCGCCTCCAGCACGACGGTGGTGGTCAAGGGCGTCGAGACGAAGATCGAGGTGCGCACGGACTTCCCCGACACCGGGCGGCTGGAGATCCTGGTCGACCCGCGCGAGAACGTGGCCTTCACCGTCAAGGTCAGGAAGCCGACGTGGGCCAAGGAGGTCTGGTGGCGCGTGCACCCCGAACACGCGCCCACCCAGGTGCAGGTTGCACCCGACGCGGCCGACTGGATCGTCATGAGCCGCGAATTCAAGCCCAAGGATTCGTTCCAAGTGCACTTCCTCATGCCGGTGCGGCGCGAGACGAGCGACGAGCGCGTCGTCGGCAATCGCGGCCGCGTGGCGCTGGCCCGCGGTCCGCAGATCCTGTGCCTGGAAGGCGTCGACGCCGAGGGCGCGGCCCGTTCGGTCGTGCTGCCAGACGACGCGCGCTTCGAGGTCGCGCCGGAGCGGACGCTCAAGAACACGCGCGTGGCGAAGTCGAAGGGCCTGCTCGTCGAGCGCAAGGATCGGCAACTCGCCACGCGGCCCATCCCGATCAAGCTCGTGCCCTACGCGACCTGGGGCAACCGCGGCGCGGGCGACATGCTCGTGTGGCTGCCCACCAGGCCCGACCTGGCCTTGCCCAAGGGCGCCGGGCACATGGGGCAGGTGGCGGGGCATTGGGTCTCCGCCAGCCATTGCTTCCAGGGCGACACCGTCGCGGGCGTGCTCGACGGCGCGCCGCCGAAGTCGTCCAACGACCACGATGTGCCGCGCACGTGCTTCTGGCCGCACAAGGGCGGAGAGGCGTGGGTGGAGGTCGAGTTGCCGCGCAAGCAGTCGATCTCCAAGCTGCGCGTCTACTGGTTCGACGACACGGGTCGGGGCGAATGCCGCGTGCCGAAGTCCTGGCGACTGCTCGCGCGCCAAGGCGAGGCCTGGACGAGTGTGCAACCCGCCGCCGGCGGCTTCGGCGTGGGGGCCGACGCGTGGCAGGAAGTGGCCTTCGCGCCGATCGAGTGCGATGGCTTCAAGCTGGAAATCGCGCAGCAGGACGGCTGGTCCTCGGGCATCCTGGAGCTCGCGTACGAGTGATCGCGGGGGGCGCGGTGGTGCGCGAGCGCCACTCGCGCCCCGCCGCGCGGATGCTAGGCTCGGCTCCATGGTCGACGCACGGGCCGCATCGACGTCCTCCGCGGGCGACTCCGGCTTGCGCCTCGTCCGGGCGTGCAAGCGCTACGGTTCCACGCAGGCCTTGCGCGGCGTCGATCTCGAGCTTCGTCCGGGGCGCATCGTGGCTTGGCTGGGCCAGAACGGCGCCGGCAAGTCCACCGCCGTGCGGATCGCCACGGGCGTGGAGCGGCCCGACGAGGGGCGCGTCGAACTCGATGGGCGCGCCGTCGATTGGCGTTCGGCCCGCGAGGCGCGCGCCGCCGGCGTGCAGTGCGTCGCGCAGGAGTTGGCGCAGCTGCCCGACCTGCCGGTGGAGGAAGTGCTGCACATCGGACGCCTGCCCTGCCGCGGGCCTTTCGTCGATCGTGCGCGGTTGGCGAACTCGGCGCGTTCCGCCTTGGCCCGCGTGGGGCTCGACCTCGATCCGCGCTCGCGACTGGGCGCGCATGCGCCCGCTACGAGGGCCATGATCGCCGTGGCCGCCGCGCTCGCGGGCGAGGCGCGCGTGCTGCTCTTGGACGAGCCCACCGCCAGCATGGACCGCGCTCAGGCGTCGCGGCTCTGCGAGCACCTGCGCGAACTGCGCGCGACGGGCGTGGCCATGGCCTTCGTCGGTCATCGCCTGGACGAGGTGCTCTCGATCGCCGACGAGATCGTCGTGTTGCGCGACGGGTTGGTGGAACTGCGCGAGCCGGCCGCGCGGTCCTCGCCGCGGCGCATCGCCGCGGCGCTGGTCGGCGCCGGCGCGGCGACCGAAGGAGCGATCGTCGAGCCGGCGGTGCAGGCCGGCGGCGACGGCGGCGACGACGGCGGCGTGCAGCGCTTGCAGGCGCTCGCCTTGGCCTCCGATGCGCCATTGCGGCCCTCGACCTTCGCGCTGCGCGCCGGACGCGTGGCGGGCGTGGCGGGCCTGCTCGGATCGGGACGCAGCGAGTTGTGCCTGACCCTGGCCGGGGCTGTCAAGCGCGCTGGACAGGTGCTGCTCGATGGCCGGCCGCTTCCCGACGGCGTAGGAGCCACCATGGACCGCGGCTTGGCCTACGCGCCGGAGGAGCGTCGCCAAGACGGGTTGTGGCTCGACTTGTCGATCGAGGAGACGATCGCGCTCGGACTGGCGCGCCGGGGCGGCGCGCGCGCGCGCGGGAGGTCGCGCGCCGTCGCCGAGGCGCTGGTGGCGCGACTGGGCGTCAAATGCCGCTCCATCGACGATCCCGTGCGTTCGCTCTCCGGCGGGAACCAGCAGAAGGTGCTGCTGGCGCGCCTCTTCGCCGCGCGGCCCGTCGTGCTGGTGCTCGACGAACCGACGCGCGGAGTTGATCTCGTCGCGCGCGCCGAGATCGCGGCGCGCGTGCGCGAGGTCGCGGGCGAGGGCGCCGCCGTCTTGTGGACGACGAGCCACATGGAAGAGCTGCTCGAGGTGTCCGACGACGTGTTGCTCGTGCGGGACCACGCCGTCGTCTCCTGCGCCGCACGCGCGGCGCTCGACCTGGATGCCGTGGTGGCGCGCTTGGCGGAGGGCGCCCCTTGAACGAGCGGCGCGCCTGGTTCCCGTGGGCGCTGCTGGCGCTGCTCCTCGCTTGGAACGCGCTCGCCACGCCGGGGTTCCTCTCCGTGTCCCTCCACGACGGTCGCTGGGTCGGCGCATTGGCCGACTTGTGCCTGCATGGTTCGGGCGCGGTGTTGCTCGCCGTCGCCTGCGTGCCGCTCGTCGCGGCCGGCGGGGTGGACCTGTCGGTGGGCGCGACGATGGCCTTGTGCTCGTCGGTGTTCGTCGTGTCGTCGACGCGCTTCGGCGTCCCGGCCGGGTTCGCCTGCGCCCTCGCGGTCGGCGTCGCGGCGGGAAGCGCCAGCGGCCTGTGCGTCGGCCGCCTGCGCGTGCCGCCCTTGCTCGCCACGCTGGTCGGCATGTCCGCATGGCGCGGCACGGCGCAACTCGTCTCCGGCGGTGGCGTCCACCATGCCGTGGATCCCGGCGTGCGCGAGCTGGGTCGATGGGCGCCCCTGGGAGTGCCTGCGATCGCGTGGGCGACGGTCCTCTTCGTCGTGGCGATGCAGGCGTGGTGGACGCGCCGGATGCACGGACTGCAGTCCGCGGCGATCGGCCTCAATCCACGCGCCGCGCGCCTCGCGGGCTTGCCGGTCGAACGGCAGGCGCTCCACGCCTTCGCCTTGTCGGGCTTCGCGGCTGCGCTGGCGGGGGTGGCCTCGGCCTGCGAACTGGCCGCGGCTGACGCTTCGTCCATCGGCGCGTGGCGCGAACTCGACGTGCTCGTGGCCTTCGTGCTCGCGGGGGCCGGGCTCTCCGGCGGACGGGTGGGAGTGGGCGCCGTCGCGGGTGGCGCGCTGGCCGCGGAGGCGTTGGTGCTGACGCTCGCCTGGCAAGGCGCTTCGACGGCGACCGGGTTGTTCGCGCGCGCCGCGGTGCTCGTCGGGGTCCTCGCGTGGCGCGAGTGGCGCGCCGCGCCGCGAGGAGCGACGGCATGATCGCCATCCTCCGACGCGACCCCGCGGCGCGCCTCTTGGCGCTGCTCCTGGTCTTCGTCGGCGCCTGCGGGTTGTTCCTGCCGAACTTCCTCGGCGCGCGACTTGTGCCAGACTTGTGCGCGGACGCGGCCATCCCGGGCATCGCCGCGGTGGGCGCGGTGTTCGTGCTGGCATGCGGCTCCATCGACCTCTCGATCGGCAGCCTCGCGGCTTGCTCGAGCCTCGCGGTGGCGTTGGCGGCCGGGGCCGGGGCGCCGCCGCTCGTGGCGGGCCTCGCGGGGCTCGCGAGCGGCCTCGCGAGCGGCCTCGCGCTTGGTTGGTTCCTGCGCGTGTCGCGCGTGCCCGCCTTCGTGGCGAGCCTTGGGGCCATGTTCGCCCTGCGCGCGTCGGCGCTAGCCTTGGCCGAGGAGTCGATCGCCATCGATGAGCCGCGCTTCGCGGCATGGAGCGGCGCGGCGCTGGAGTTCGCCGGTGGCCGCTGGCGACCGGCGGCGTGCTTGTTCCTCTTCGTGGTCGTGGCGGGCCACTTCCTCGCCTCGCGCTGGCGCCCGACGCGCGAGGCGCTGGTCGTCGGCGCGGACGAACAGGCGGCGCGGCTCGCCGGCGTCGACCCGGGCGGCGCGCGACTCGCGATGCACGCCGTGTCCGGAGCGTGCGGCGGCCTGGCCGGCGTGGCGCTGGCCGTGTCGTCGTCCTCGGGCAGCTCCCTCGGCGGCGCGGCCCTCGAGCTGGACGCCATCGCCTGCGCGGTGGTGGGCGGCGCTTCCCTGTCCGGCGGACGCGCGAGCGTCGCGGGCGCGGCCTTGGCGGCCCTGTTCTTCGCGGCGCTGGCGCGCGCCTTGCAGTTCGCGGGCCTTTCCGAGCCCGGGCTCGGACGCGTCTGCGCCGCGGCGCTGTTCCTGGGCTTCCTGCTCTTCGACCACGCCGTGGCGCGGAGGCGCGCATGACCGGTTGGCGCATCGGGACCTCGAGCTGGTCGGAGAAGGACTGGATCGGGCCGTTCTATCCGGGCGGCACCAAGGCGGGGGACATGCTGCGCGTGTACGCGGCGGCCTTCGACGCGGTCGAGTGCGACGCGACCTACTATCGCGCGCCCTCCGCCGGCATGGTCCGCGGCTGGGCGGCGAAGACGCCGGAGTCGTTCCGCTTGTGCGCCAAGTTTCCGCGCTCCATCGTGCATGGCGGCGCGGGCGCCGTCCCCGACGCGTCAAGCATCCTTGACAGCCCCGCGGCGCGCGCCGATTGCCTGCGCTTCCTCGAGGCGTTGGAGCTCCTCGGTCCGCGGCGCGGGCCGCTGCTGCTGCAGTTCCCGTACTTCAATCGATCCGCCTTCGTCTCGCCGGAGCCGTTCTTGGCGCGACTCGACGCCTTCCTCGCGGGCTTGCCCCCGGACGTCGCCGTGGCCGTCGAGGTGCGCAACAAGGCCTGGGTGGGGGAGCCGTTGCTCTCGATCCTGCGCGCCCGGCGCGCCGCCTTCGCCTTGGCCGAGCTGTCCTACATGCCGCCGCCGTGGGAGCTGGCGGCGCGCTTCGACCTCGTCACGGCCGACTTCCTCTACGCGCGGCTGATCGGCGATCGGCAGGCCACCGAGGCCGCCTGCGAGCGCTTCGACCGCGTGGCGTTGGACAAGTCGGAGAGCATCGAGCGGCACGCGGCCTTGCTCGCGCAACTGGGGCCCCGCGTGCGCGAGGTGCACGCCTTCGCCAACAACCACTACCAAGGGCATGGACCGGCCACCGCCCGCGCCTTGCAGGCCGCCATCGAGGCCCGGCTTGCACGGGAGCCCTGAGCGGGTAACTTGTCTGCCCATGGGACTCTTCTCCTTCTTCGGCGGCGGCAAGTCGGCCGCCAAGGTCGACCTGTCAGGACCGCTGGCGCAACTCAAGAGCGCCGACCCCAAGGTGCGGCTGGCGGGTTGCCATGCCCTCGGCAACCTGGGCAAGGCCGGCGAAGGCGCGATCCCGCAACTGCGCGAGCTGCTTGCCGACGACGATGGCGACGTGTGCACCGCCGCGGCGGCCGCGCTGTCGGACATCGAGCGCGGACTGCCCCGCGCCTGAGCCTGTTCGGCGCGCGGGAACGCCATGGCCCGCGGCGCGCTCGATGCGCCTCCAGCGGTTCCGTTCCGGTGCGTGCTTTGCGCATCCGGACCACTTGATCCTGCGTAGCCCGAATCGCAATCTAGCTGGTCGCGAAGGGCCGCGTCGCCGCGTGCGACGCCGCGATGCGGACTCGGGCGCGTCCCGGTCGCCGCCATCCGGCCCTGCGCTCGACGCCCGCCCTCCACCGGGGCGCGGCGTTCCACCGACTCCTCCCTGATCCTCGACTCCCCCTGAACGACCGTCCCGCTCCACGGGACCTGACCAACACCGACCACCATGCCGGAACTCAAGGGCTCCAAGACCCACGCCAACCTGAAGGCCGCCTTCGCCGGCGAGAGCCAGGCGAACCGCCGCTACCTGTACTTCGCCAAGCAAGCCGACGTGGAAGGCTACCCCGAGATCGCGGGCAACTTCCGCGACACGGCCGAGGGCGAGACGGGCCACGCGCACGGACACCTCGACTACCTCAAGCGCGCCGGCGATCCGGCCACCGACCTCCCGATCGGCACGACGGACAAGAACCTCGCCGCCGCCGTCAAGGGCGAGACGCACGAGTACACCGACATGTACCCGGGCATGGCGAAGACCGCGCGCGAAGAGGGCTTCGCCGAGATCGCCGACTGGTTCGAGACGCTGGCCAAGGCCGAGAAGAGCCACGCCGGCAAGTTCGAAGCCCTGCTCAAGTCGATCACCTGATCGTCGCGCGCGGGCGCGGCGCGCCGGCGTGATCCACCAAGGCCCGCCCGCGCGCCGTCATGGCGGCGAGCGGGCCTCGTTCGTCACCGCGGCCTCCCCGGCCCTGGGCCCCAGACGCCATCCATCCACTCCGTCCCAGGGACTCCGAGCATGACGATCTCCGCGCAACCGACGAGCGGCCTCTCCTACGATCCGTCCGAGGCGAAGTACTGGGACGAGGCCGGCCTGCGGGCGGAGGTGGAGCGCGCCTTCGAGCTGTGCAACAGCTGCCGCATGTGCTTCAAGTACTGCGACGCCTTCCCGGACCTCTTCAAGCTGCTGGACGAGAAGCACGGCGGCGACGCGCGCAAGGTCGGCGCCGAGGAGACGGAGCGGGTCATGGACCAGTGCTTCCAGTGCAAGCTGTGCGAGGTCGAGTGCCCGTACACGCCGCGCATCGGGCATCCGTTCAACCTCGACTTCCCCGAGTTGGTGCACCGCTACAAGGCGGTGCGCGCCAAGAAGAAGGGCGTCAAGCTGCGCGAGCGGATCCTCGGCGATCCGGACTTGGCGGGGCGCATGGCGCGCATGAGCTTCGGCCTGGCGAACACGATGAACCGAGTGGCGGCGCACCGTTGGTTCATGGAGCAGCTCCTCGGCGTGCACCGCGACAAGCTGCTGCCGGAGTTCGCGTCGGAGACCTTCGAGGCGTGGGCTGAATCGAAGGGCCGCGTGCGACCCGCCGGCGCCGGCGACGAGGCGGTGCTCTTCCCGACCTGCTACGTGCAGAACAACGAGCCTCACATCGGTCGCGACGCCTTGGAGGTGCTGGACCGCAATTCCGTGCCCACGGCCTGCGCCAAGGGCCTGGCGTGCTGCGGCATGCCGGCCTGGGAGAGCGGCAACCTCGACGAGGCGCGCAGGCGCGCCGAGCACAACCTCGACATCCTCGAGCCCTACGTCGACGGCGGGGCCAAGGTGCTCGCCATCAATCCGACCTGCTCGATGACGATGCGCGAGAAGTGGCCGAAGTGGTTCGAGGGCGCCTTGCGGGCGCGCGCGCAAAAGGTCGCCGCCGCCGTCAAGGATCCTTGCGACCATCTGTGGTCGATCCGCGACGAGCCGCGCTTCAAGAAGGAGGTCGCCAGCAAGCCCGCGTCGATCGCCTACCACGCCCCGTGCCACCTGCGCGTGCAGCGCACGGGCCTGCGCGCGCGCGACTTGTTCCGCCGCATCTTCGGCACGCCCATCACGCCCGTGATGGAGTGCTGCGGGCACGACGGCACGTACGCCATGAAGGTCGAAGGCTTCGAGCCCAGCCAGCGCGCCGGCGCCAACTCCTTCCGCGACATGCGCGCCGCCGAGGCGCAGGCGTGGTCGACCGACTGTCCGCTGGCCGCCATCCAGTTCCAGCAGCACGCCGGCGCCAAGCCCATGCATCCCCTGACCATCCTCGCCAAGGCCTATCGCGGCGAGTCCTTCGAAGGCTCCGTCAAGCCGACCTGACATGAAGCGCGTCCAACGATCGGAGATCCTCGACTACGTCACGTACGGCGAGCGCCGCGCCGAGCTGCGCGCGGCGGCGATGGCGGCCAAGGGGCTGCGCCGCGCCAACGTGGCGGGCGTCCTCACCTTCCTGTTCGAGAACCACGAGACGATCCGCTACCAGGTGCACGAGATGGTGCGCGCCGAACGCATCGTCAAGGAAGCGGACATCCGCCACGAGCTCGACACCTACAACGAGCTGATCGGCCAAGGCGGCGACCTCGGTTGCACGCTGCTCGTCGAACTGGACGATCCGCTCGAGCGCGCCGAGAAGCTCGTGCGCTGGATCGGCCTGCCCGAGCACCTCTACGCCCGCCTCGCCGACGGGACGCTCGTGCGTCCCGCCATCGACGAGCGGCAGCGCACCGAGGGCAAGTTGTCGACGGTCCAGTACCTCAAGTTCCCCGTCGGCGGCGCGGTCCCTGTCGCCATCGGTTGCGACCATCCCGAGCTGCGCGGCGAGGAGGTCCTCTCGGAGCCCACGCGCGCCGCCTTGCGCGCGGATCAGGCAGGCGCCTGAGGTCGGTGCCTTGCGCGGCGGGGGTGGCATGGACGAGGATCCCCGCACGATGGGGCGCATCAAGGAAGGCCGGTGGTCCGGCGCGTCGGCGCGCGCGGTCGCCTGCGCGTGGATGCTGGCGAGCGCGTGCGCTCCCGAACCGCGCGCGCCGGCCGCCCCGGGCGCTGGCGGCTCCTCCGCGTCCGGCGCCTCTTCCGCCAGCGCGTACGACATGGTCGCGGGCGGCGCGCAGCCAGCCGCCGCGGCATCCTCGGCGCCGACGCGCTCGTGGCCCGCCTTGCCCGACTTGACCCGCCCGGCTCCGCTTTCGGTTCCGGATCCGGAGCTGCCCGCGCGCGGCGGCGTGTTCCCCGAGATCGAGGCTCCGCCCGTCTTGTCGGAACACGAGGGACGCGCGGTGCGGCTCGAACGCCTCGACTTCGCCGACGGGCGCCCCGAGCGCATCGGTTACAGCGCGACGCAAGAGGACGGCCGACGCGTCGACCATGGTCCCGACCTGCGTTGGCACGACAACGGAGTGCTGGCCGTGCGTCGCGCCTGGCGCATGGGCGCCTTGGACGGCCCGAGCGAGTCCTGGCACAAGAGCGGCCAGGCTTGGCAGCGCGGAGAGATGCGCGCCGACCTGAAGGTCGGGCGCTGGTCGACGTGGTACGAGACCGGTGCGCCGCGGGCGGAGCAGGATTGGCGCGACGGACTGCAGGACGGCTTGTCGCGCGAGTGGCACGTGGAAGGCGCGCGCAAGTCCACCACCATGTGGCGCGCGGGGACGCTGCATGGCGCCTACCGCGTGTGGCACAAGGACGGCGGGCTGGCGAAGGACGGTTCGATGCACGAAGGCCGCCGCGACGGGCCTTGGCGCGAATGGGCGGCCGACGGGACGATCGAGGAGGCCGGCAGCTGGTCGCGTGGCAGCAGGCATGGCGCGTTCCTGCGCGCGGAACCGGACGGCACCTTGGTCGAGGAGGCGTACGACATGGATGTGCCCGCCGGCGCGCGCCGCGTGCGCGCCAAGGACGGGCGCGTGCTGTCCGAGCAGCCGCTCGTCGACGGCAAGGTGCATGGCGTGGTTTCGGAGTGGAGCGCCGACGGCGTGCTCAAGAGTCGCATCGCCTACGAGCTGGGCGTGCGCCAAGGCAAGGCGGAGTGGTTCCACGCCGACGGCTCGCCGTGGATCGTCGGCGCGCACAAGGACGGCAAGCGCTCCGGCCGCTTCACCTACACCAATCCCGACGGATCCGTCGACGCCGCGTGGAGCGGTGAGTACGTCGACGATCGGCGCGTCGGACCCTAGCCGCCGGGCTGCAGCGAGCATCGCCATGTTCGTCGTGCTGAAGGACGCCACGGGGAGGAAGCGCGCGCAGGGGCTGCTCGATGGCGAGTGGAAGGAAGGCGCGTGGACGTACTTCAACGAGCATGGCCGTCGCCGAGCCGTGCTGGAGCATCGTCGCGGCGCGCCCCACGGCCGCGAAGCGCGCTACCACCCCTTCGACGACAGCTTGCGCGGCGAGGGCCTCGTCGTCGATGGGCGGCGCGAGGGCCCGTGGCGCTGGTGGTGGCGGCGCGCAGTCCTGCGCGCCCAAGGGGCGTACGGCGCGGGCAAGCCGGAGGGTCCTTGGACCTTCTGGCATGCGTGCGGCGCGCCCTCCGCGCAGGTCGCGTTCCGCGCCGGTCGCAAGGAAGGCGCGTGGGAGTCGTGGCATCCCTCCGGTGCCCGCTATGCGCGTGGCGCCTGGCGCTATGATCGCCGCGATGGCTTGTGGTCGACTTGGCACGCCGATGGCGGCCCCGCCACTCGCGGCGAGTGGGTGCTGGGCGAACGCGAGGGGCCGTGGACGACTTGGCACCACAACGGCGCGCGCGCGACCCAGGGATTGTGGGGCGCGGGACGCCGCGAAGGATTGTGGACGAGCTGGCACGAGGATGGGCGCATCGCCTCCAGCGGCAGCTTCGTCGACGGGGTGATGGAGGGCTGGTGGGAGCATTGGTGGGAGAACGGCCAGAAGCGCGCCGAGGGCGAGCGGCGCGATGGCCTGCGCCAAGGTCCATGGAAGGAGTGGCATTCCGACGGTTCGCCGCATCTGGCGCGCACCGGCATCTACGACGACGACGCGTTGGTGCAGCGCCTGCGCCTAGACGAGGGCGCTTGAGGGACGGCACTTTGCGTCTGGCCCCGGAGTTGGTCGAGCAGTTGCTGCAGCGCGCGCGCGCCAGCGAACCGCGCGAGGCCTGCGGCTTGCTGCTCGGCGCGCCGGGCCGCGCGACGCGGCTCGTGGAGGTGGCGAACCTCGCGCCGGAACCCGATCGCTTCGAGGCGCATCCCGGCCAGTGGCGCGCGGCGCTGGATGGCGCCGTCGCCAGGGGCGAGGTGGCGCTCGCCGCGTGGCACAGCCATCCCGCCGGCGCGGCGCTGCCCGGCCATCGCGATGCGTGCGCCGACTGGAAGGAACTTCCGGTGCTGCTCGTGTCGCCCGCGGGCAGCCCGCGGTTGCGCGCCTGGCGCCGGATCGAAGGTGGTTGGGTGGAGCTCCCGCTCCAGATCGCGGCGGCTCCTTCCGAAGAGGCGCCCACGCGCGCGCCTTGCCCTCCGTAGACTACGCTCGCGCCGCCGCCCCAAGACCCGGCCCAAGCCACCCACGCCGATGCACACCGCCCTGTTGCTGTTCGCGCTGCACGCCGCCTCCTCCGCGCAGGAAGTGAAGTCCCCGCCTGTCTCGCCGCCGCCCGCCGTCGAGGAGCGGGCGCCCATCCCTGGTGCCGTCGTGTTCCTGCACGACAACGGCCTCAAGGCGCGCGAGGGACGGCTCGTGGACGGCCGGCGCAGCGGCTTGTGGCGTGGTTGGCACAAGAACGGGAAGCTCGCCTACGAGGGCGAGTTCCGCGACTACCAACGCGTGGGGCGCTGGACCTACTGGTCCGAGTCCGGCAACAAGATGGAGGAGGGCGAGTGGAAGGAAGGCCTGCGCCACGGCCCGTGGGTCTTCCACCATCCGGACGGCAGCCTGAAGGCGCGCGGTTCGTTCGAACGCGGCCTGCGGCAAGGGCGCTTCGAGTTCTATTCGCCCGATGGCGCCATGACGAGCGCCGGCGACTATTGCTTCGAGACGAAGTGCGGCGAGTGGACCAACTACGAGTCGGGGCGCTTGCTGGCCAAGGGGCCGATGGACCGCGACGCCGAACACGGCCTGTGGACGCGCTTCCATCCAGACGGCGCCAAGCTCTTCGAAGGGCGCTTCGACCGCGGTCGCGAGGACGGGACTTGGACTCGTTGGCACGCGAATGGACGCGAGCAGGCGAAGGGTGCATACAGGCTTGGTCGCATGACCGGCGATTGGACCGGCTGGCACGACAACGGCCAGCGCGACTACGCCGGTCGCTTCGAGGACGGGCAGGAGACCGGCCCGTGGACTGATTGGTGGCCCAACGGCCAGAAGAAGTCCGAGGGTTCGTTCCTGGTCGGCAAGCGCGAGGGCGCCTGGCGCGTGTGGAACGAGGACGGCTCGCTCAACCCCGAACTCTCCGGCACATACCAGAAGGGTCGAAAGCAATGAGCGCGACGATCGCACTCCCTGTCGCCGTGGCGTTGCCCTTGATCGGGCCTCTCGGCGCCGCAGCGCAGGGCTCGGAAGGCCAGGCGATCCGGCTCGCTTGGAAGCCCGCCGCGGGCGCCAAGTTCGTCAAGCGCGTCGAACTCGAGCAGGAGCTCGGCTTGGCGCGCCTCGCCATCGTCATGGGTGGGGTCGAACAGCTCGGCCAACACTCCATGGCGTTGAAGAGCAACCTCCAGGTGCTCTTGCGCGATGACCTGCGCGAGCTCGATGCCGACGGCCCCAAGCTCCTCCAGCGGCGCCACGACGATTGGATCTTCACGGCCACGCTCTCCGCGAAGGCTCCGGGCGCCGAGGAACGCCGCACCTTGTTCGAGGCGACTTCGCCCCTTTCGGGCGCGAGCGTCCTGCATGTGCGCGCCGCCGACGGGTCCCATGGCCGCCACTACGACGAACGCGAGTCGCCGGAGGAGTTCCTCGCGCGGCTGGAGGAGGACTGCGACCTGCGAGGCTTCCTGCCCGGTCGCGAAGTTCGCCCGGGCGAGCAGTGGGATGTCGCGCCCCGCGCGTTGGCGCTGGCACTATGCCCGGGTGGCGCGCCGCCGGTGCGCTTCCAGAAGGGCGAGGAGGATCTATACCTGCGCCAACTTGGCGGCGGCCTGGGCGGTCCCTTGCACGAGCTGCTGCTGGCGGCCACGTGGGAAGGTGGCGCGCGCGCGCGCTTCGTGCGCGTCGAAGAAGTCGAAGGTGTCCGCGAGGCGGTGGTCGAGGTGGAAGTCGACGCCAAGGCCGAGTGCGACCAGACGCGCTACGCGAACGAGCAGTTGTCGCTCGGGGATCGTCTGGATGGCCGGAGCGTGGTCGCCGCGCGCGGCTCCTTCGCCTTGGTCGGCAAGGGCGAATTGCGCCACTCGATCGACGCGGGCCATGTCAAGTCGTTCGCGCTCGAAGGACGCCACAAGTTGGGAGCGTCGGTGCGCGCGGAACTCGGGGGCAAGGAGGACCTGAGCCAATCGATCGAGCTGGATGGGAGCCTGAAGCTCAAGTGGAGCATCAACACGCCCAAGGCGCGGCGCGCCGCGCCGCCTCCCGCGCCGAAGTAGAGCCGCCGCGCGGTGCGCGTGGAGGAGCTCTCAAGGGCCGTGCACGACCAGCACGGCGTCGGACAACCCGGCGCCGAAGCTCGCCGCCGCGTCCGCGTACCACGCCTGATAGCGTCGCGTGGTTCCGATCATGCTCGGCGCCACCGGCAAGGGCACGTACGCCGAGCCGGCGAAGTCGACGCGGAACGATGCTTCCCGACGCAAGGGACGCGACGTCCACAAGGTGCCGCCCAAGGCCGCGTTGGCGGCCGGCGCCGCGCCCCAGAACAAGATGCCGCGTGCGTTCGGCGTGGCGTCCACGAGTTCGAGCGCGAAGTCGCCCGTCGAGACGCGCGGACGGCCGTGCACGACGAGGCGCGGCACGAGGCCGAGCGAGTTCAGCTTGCCGACGCCGTAGTTGGCGGGTTCCGGCAGCGGCGCTTGAACCGGATCGAACGGGAAGGCGTTGGAAAGCGCCGCGCCGTCGCCACCCGGCAGCTTGAGCAGCAACTCGCCTGCGCCGGCCGTGGCGGGCGGCGCGACGTCGACGTGGCCGCCTTGCGCGTCGTACGCGAGGCCCGCCACCTTGACGGGTTCTCCGTCGGGGTTGCCATCGCGGCGCGTGAACCACGCTTCGATGCCGCTCGAAGGCAGTCCGGTCGTCCGCACGCGCACCACGCCGCCTCCGAGCAGCTCGTAGCCGAGGATGCGCGGCTTGGTCTGCGCGGCGAGTCCGTACAGCGCGCGCACGCCGTTCTGGTCGTCGCTCTCGATGGAGCGGAAGTGGTTGGCCGTGCCGCTCGCCGACGGGAACATGGTCGAGTTGGCGTCCGATCCGTCGTGGTCGAGGCCGAGCGCGTGGCCGTACTCGTGCGTCAGGACGCCTTGCAGGTCCTTCCTGCCGGCGAGTTGCGGCGCGCCCTGCACGTCGTCGTGCCAGATGGCCGCGTCGCGATAGACGCGGATGCGCCAGCCGTCGGCGATCGGGGTCTCGCAGAACGCCAGCACGCCGGCGGAGGCTCCATCGAGCTGCGAGATGATGTTGTCGTTCGGACCTCCGACGCCCGGGGCCAGCCCTTGCCACGACGCATCGAAGTTGGCGCCACCCGAGCCGATGCCGACGAGCGGAGATCCGTCGGGGATCTGCGTGGGATCGCCGTGCCCGTCGCCGCGTCGCGTCGAGCCCCATTCGGCGACCGCCTTCCAGGCGCACAAGGCCACGCTGCTGGCTCCCGGGAAGTTCGGGTCTCCGCGCGCGTCGTCGATGGCCTCGGGGTCCGTGAAGTTGAGGTGCACGCGCACGTCGCGCTGGGCCAGGTCGAGCGAGCCCCCGAGGAAGGTGTAGGCGCGCCCCGGCATGGCCGCCCAGAGGGCTGCGGCGGCGACGGCGATGAGGGGCAGTAGGCGCATCTGCGGGATGGGGCGAGTGCGGCGCGCGCACGGGTGCTGGTCAAGTCTAGCCGGCCTGGCCCGGCCGCTCGGGGCGCGCGACCCGACCGGCGCAGGATCGACCGGCGCAGGATCGACCGGCGCAGGATCGACCGGCGCAGGATCGACCGGCGCAGGATCGACCGGCGCAGGGCCGGGCGCGCACGGCTCGGCGCGCGGGCAGGCCATGAGAGCCGCAACGGGGATGGAGCCGAACCGTCTCGTGTTCCATACTCTCGGCCCGCCCGGAACAACTTTCCACCTGCACCGACACGCGGAGCGGTGGCCGCACGGGCACCAAGCATGAGCCAGACCACCGAGCACAACGCCAATGGCGCGCAAGAGACGCTCGGCTTCCAAGCCGAGGTCAAGGACCTGCTGTCCCTCGTCGTCCACTCGCTCTACAAGACGCGCGAGGTCTTCCTGCGCGAACTGATCTCCAACGCCTCGGACGCCATCGACAAGCGTCGCCACGAGGCGCTGACCCGTCCGGAGCTCGGCTGGGGCGATGCGCAGGGCGGGGCGACCGAAGGCGGCTCCATCGAGCTCGTGCCGGACGTCGCGGCGCGCACCTTGACCGTGCGGGACGACGGCATCGGCATGAACCGCGAGGACCTCGTGTCCAGCCTCGGCACGATCGCGCGCTCGGGCACCAAGGCCTTCCTGCAGCGATTGGCGGAGTCCGGGTCGAACCAGCCCGAGCTGATCGGCCAGTTCGGCGTCGGTTTCTACTCGAGCTTCATCGTGGCCGACAAGGTCGTGGTCGAGACGCGCAAGTGCGGCGAGGCCCAGGGCTGGCGCTGGACCTCCGACGGCAAGAGCGGCTACTCGGTCGAGCCGATCGAGCGCGCCACGTGCGGCACGGACGTGGTGTTGCACCTGCGCGAGCGGCAAGGCGGCGACGACGAGGACGATCCCGCGGATTTCCTGCGCGAGTTCGAGCTGCGCGACACGGTGCGGCGCTGGTCGGACTTCGTCGCGCACCCGATCCGCATGGAGATCGAGCAGCGCGAGGAGGACGACGACGGCAAGGACGTCGTCAAGCGCCAGCTGGTCGTGCTCAATTCGCGCCGTCCCCTGTGGTCGCGTTCGAAGGACGAGATCAAGAAGGAGGAGTACGACGAGTTCTACCGCAGGCTCGCGCACGATTGGACGCCGCCCTTCGAGACGATCCACTTCAAGGCCGAGGGCGGGCTCGAGTATTCCGCGTTGCTGTTCGTGCCCGACCGCCGTCCGTCGGACTTGTTCGATGGCACGCAAGGGCGCTCCAAGATCGCGCTGTACGTGCGGCGCGTGCTGATCATGCAGGAGAGCGAGGACCTGCTGCCGTCGTGGCTGCGCTTCGTGCGCGGGGTGGTGGATTCGAACGACCTGCCGCTCAATGTCTCGCGCGAAGTGCTGCAGAGCGACGCCAAGGTGCGCGCCATCGGCAAGCGCCTCGTCAAGCGCGTGCTGGACGCGCTCGAAGGGGTCATGTCGGCCGACCGCGAACGCTACGCGCGCTTCTGGCGCAACTTCGGCGTGTGCCTCAAGGAGGGCATCTGGTTCGGCGCCGACGACGACGGGCGCATCGCCAAGCTGTGCTTGTTCGAGTCGACGCGCGGCGAATCCGGCAAGGACGCCGACCTCGTGTCGCTCGACGAGTACGTGGCGCGCATGCCGCAGGGCCAGGAGGGCATCTGGTACCTGACGGGCAACGACCGCCTCGCCCTGTCGCATTCCCCGCACCTCGAAGGTCCGATGAAGCGCGGCGAGGAGGTCCTCTTCCTCGTCGATCCCATCGACGAATGGGTCGTGCAGCGCTTGACGGAATGGAGCGGCAAGAAGCTCGTGGCGCTCGACCGGCGCGTGCTCGAGGAGGACGCCGCGGCCAAGGAGGCGCGCGAGGCGTTGGATCGCGAGCACCGAGACGCGCTCGGCTTGCTCGAAGGCAGCCTCGCCAAGTCGGTCAAGTCCGTGCGGTTCACCACGCGCCTCGAAGAGTCGCCTGCGGTGCTCGTGTCCGACGAGTCGAACGTCTCTCCGCACATGGCGCGCATCCTGCGCGCCTCGAACCAGGAGGTTCCGCAGGACAAGCGCATCCTCGAGTTGAACGCGCAGCACCCGCTGGTGCAGCGCCTGCTCTCCGCGGCGAAGGACCCCGCGCGGCGCGAGCAGGCCGGGGAACTGGGCGAAGTGCTGCACGGGCAGGCGGTGCTAGCCGAAGGCGGGGTGCTCGAGGATCCCGGCCGCTTCGCCAAGCTGCTCGCGCGCCTGCTCGCCTGAGGCGCGCCGGGGGTGGGCGAGGGTTTCCCGGACGCCAACGGTGGCTTGGGATGCAGGCTGTGGAAGCCGTGATCACTGCGACCGGCGTTCCAGCGTGAGGTCACAGCGAAACATCGGGGGGTGTGACTAGCCGCGCAGGGGTGCGGGCTTCCAGCAGCTGGCTGGGCGAGCCCCGTCCCCGCACGCCGCGTGGCGGTCCTGCCCCAGCGTAGTCGTCCTTCAACCCGCTCGCCGCCACCGGATCCGGGCGTCCTCGCGGGATTTCGCCAGGAATTCGCTGCCCATATTTGGGATTTCCTTCGACCGAGGTCGATCCATCCTGCGTGCTCCGCCGGGCAGGCGGGCGCAAGGGCAGACATGCGCACC
>JBKDQQ010000170.1:0-7977 GCA_046341775.1 Planctomycetia bacterium | reverse complement strand
AGATGCAACTGCTCGAGCAGGCCCTCGGCGTCCTGCTCCTCTCGCGCGCCGGGCGGCGCGTGCGCCTGACCGAGGCCGGCCGCACCTTCGCCGAGCGCGCGCGGCTGGTGCTGCGCCGCATGGACGAGGCGCGCGACGCGGTGGGGGCGGTGCGCGAGGCGTTCGTGGGCCATGTGGAGGCCGCCGCCATCCCCTCGATGCTGATGGGCTTCGCGCCCCGCGCCTTGCAGCGGCTCTCGCGGACGCACCCCGGCCTCACCGTCCACGTGCAGGAGCGCCCGTCGCACGAGATCGAGACCGAGGTCGAGTCCGGGCGCTGCGAACTGGGCCTCGGCATCCTCTCGCGCCTGTCGATCAACCTCGCGTACGAGACCCTCGCCGCGGGTCCCTTGTGCGCCGTCGTGCCGAGCGGCCACTTGCTGCGCTCGGCGACGAGCCTCGCGCCCGGCGACCTCGCGCTCGAACGCGTCGTCCTGCATCCGCAGGGCTACGACATGCGCCACATCGCCGACGCCTGGTTCGCCCGCGAAGGACAACGCGCCAAGGTCGCCTGCGAGTTGTCGACGATCGAGTCGTTGCTCGCCGTCGTGCGCGGCGCGTGCATGCCCACGCTGCTGCCGCGCATCGCCCTCGAGGGCCGCGACGCGGCCGACCTGGCTCTGGTGCCGCTCGAGGGCGCCGACCCGATCGAGTTCGGCCTGATCCTGCCGCGCGGCTCGCCGCTGGCGCCCGCGGCCGACGCGCTGTTGTCGGCCTTGCGCGACGCGGCCGCGAACCACGAAGGCCACGGCTCTACCTGATCTTCACGCGGCCTCCACGCTCTCCTGATCAAGGATCGGCCAACTCCTCGCCGGAGTGGCGAGAACGAGCATGATCGCAGGCGAGGCGGAAGGCGGGGATGCGCCGCCTTCACGCGTCGCCGCCGCGCCGCCCGCGGGACTGCTGCGCGTGCTGGCGCAGGAGGACCTCAACTTCCTGCTGACCAACCGCATCCCGCGCAGGCTCGCCACGCGCTTCATGGGATGGTGGAGCCGTATCGAGCAGCCGCTGCTGGTCCGCGCCTCCATCGCGGCCTGGCGCCTCTTCGCGCCCGACCTGGATCTCGACGAAGCCAAGGAGCGCAGCTTCAGGAGCGTGCACGACTGCTTCGTGCGCGAGCTCAAGCCTGGCGCGCGCGTCGTCGACCCCGCTCCCGACGTGCTCGCCAGCCCTGTCGCCGCCATCGTGGGCGCCCACGGCGTCGTCGAGGACGGACTCGTGCTGCAGGCGAAGGGCATGCCCTACACGCTCGCGGAGCTGCTGGCGGACGAGGACTTGGCGCGTCGCCACCGTGGCGGCAAGTTCCTGACTTTGCGCCTCAAGTCGAGCTTCTACCATCGCTTCCACGCGCCCTGCGACGGTCGCGTCGAGCGCGTCGACTACATCTCCGGCGACACCTGGAACGTGAACCCGATCGCGCTCCGTCGCGTGGAGCGCCTCTTCTGCCGCAACGAGCGCGCGGTGCTCGATCTGCGCCTCCCCTGCGCCGACCAGGCGCTGACGCTGGTGCCCGTGGCGGCGATCCTCGTCGCCAGCATCCGGCTCAAGTTCCTCGAGGGCGAGCTGGACCTGCGCAGCCGGGGACGCAATCGCATCGACTGCTCGGCGTCCTTCCGGCGCGGCGAGGAGCTGGGCTGGTTCCAGCATGGATCCACCATCGTGCTGCTCGCCACGGGCGGCTTCGAGTTCGACGACAAGGTCCGCGAGGGGGCGCTGGTCAGGATGGGCCAGCCGCTCTTGCGCGGGTTGAAGGCCTGACGCCGGCGGTTCCGGCGACCACACACGACGAATCAGAGGAGACACGCAGCACATGACCGCCACGACCGCCGCCGACCAGGAGCTCGGCTTCTTCGAGGAGCTGCGCGAGCAGCGCTGGGACGACCACCGCTACTACCACCAGAGCTACATCAACCAGTCGCTGCACCTGCTCAGCGCGCTGAGCTTCCTGACGACCTTCGCGCTGCTGCCGTTCCACCCGGTCGCGGCTGCGATCTTCGGCTGGATCATCGCCATGTGGACCCGCCAGATCGGGCACTTCTTCTTCGAGCCGAAGGGCTGGGACGCGGTCAACCAGGCGAGCTTCGAGCACAAGGAGGAGATCAAGGTCGGCTACAACCTGCAGCGCAAGGTCGCGCTGCTCGCCGCGTGGGGCTCGATCCCGCTCGTCGTGGGGCTGGACTCGACCTTCTTCGGGCTGTTCGACGCCACGAGCGGCTTCGAAGCGTGGGTGGAGAAGGTGTCCTTGTGCTGGATCGCGCTCGGCGTGCTGGCGGTCGCCGCCCGCACCGCGTGGCTCTGCGCCACGCGCGGGGCCCAGACCGGCCTCGTGTGGGCCACGAAGATCCTCACGGACCCCCTGCACGACATCAAGCTGTACCACCGCGCCCCGCTCTTCGTCCTGCAGGGCAAGCTGATCGACCCCATGGACGACGTGAAGGCGCGCCAGGACTGACGCCTCCGCCCGGGCAGCGGCTTCCCGGGGCCGGCGCCCGGACATCGCGACCCTCGGACTCGGCGCCGCCGGATCCGGGGGTCGCTTGCTAGCCGCCCGCGTCGGCGCGGCTGGCCATCGCTCCCGCGGCTCCATCGGTGGCCGATTCGCCGGCGCGCGCGCGCGCGTCGCGATCCTTGCCGCGGCCATGCGCGACGCCGCGATCGAACTTGGCGGCGATCATCTCGCGCAGGATCCTGCGCTTGATCGACTTGTTGGTGATCGTGCCGTCGTTCCACCACCACCCGTCGCGCTGCATCGCCTCGGCCGCCGATACGAAGCGGCGACGCACCTCGTCGATCTCCGAGTCGACGTAGTCGTGGCTGAAGATGAAGCGTCCCGTGCCGATCCAGCTCATCGAGAGCCCTTCGCGGCGCAGGTAGTACTGGAACAGCCAGTTGTAGGCGCCGGGAGTGGTGTAGATCGTAGTCCACACCGACACCATGTTGACCACGCGCACCGGCAGTCCGCGCGCCTCGAGCTCCCGGTTGAACCCGGCGGCGCGCCTGTTCCAAGTCTGGTCGAGGTCCGCGTAGTGCTCGCGCGTCGCGGGCAGGTCCAGATGATCGAGGAACTCGGCCATCGCGCCCATCACGTAGGGGTGCGAGTTGAACGTGCCGCGCGCGAAGCAGATGTCGGTCGGGTTGTCCGGGCGCCAGCGCTTCATGAGGTGGCGGCGTCCGCACACCACGCCGATGGGCAGTCCGCCACCGAGCGTCTTGCCGTAGGTGACGAGGTCCGCCTTCACGCCGAAGTACTCCTGCGCCCCGCCGCGGGCGAGGCGGAAGCCGAGGAACACCTCGTCCATGACGAGCACGATGCCGTTGGCTGTGCAGACCTCGCGCAGGCGGGCCAGCCAGGCCGAGTAGGCCTCCTTGTCGAAGCGCGCCGAGCGGTCGCTCGCGACGAGCGTGGTGTCGCTGGGCGCCTGGCCGTTCGGGTGCATGGCCTGGATCGGATTGACCAGCACGCACGCGATGTCCTTCCTCGTGCGCAGCACGCGCAGGGTCGCCTCGTCCATCTCCTTGAGCGTGTACACCTCGCGCGGCGGTCGCGGGTTGCCGACTCCGGCCTGCACTCCGTCCCACCAGCCGTGGTACGAGCCCGTGAAGCGCACGATGTGCGAACGGCCCGTGTGGTACCTGGCGAGGCGCACCGCCTGCATCACGGCCTCGGTGCCCGACATGTGGTAGCTCACCTCGTCCATGCCGGACACCTCCTTGAGGCGCGCCGAGTTGGAGGCGACGAGGGGATGGTACGCGCCGAGCACGGGGCCGAGCTCCTTCACGCGCTCGCCGCCGCGTTCGATGCAGCGCTTGTAGAAGTCCTGTCCGTGCAGGTTGACCCCGTAGGCGCCGCCGAGGTCCCAGGACCAGTTGTCGTCGAGGTCCTTGATCATCCTGCCGCGCGTCTCGGCCGCGAAGCTGCCGACGCGCAGGTTGCGCTTCGCGACGCCGCGGAACTGGAAGGGCACCCTGTAGGCGTTGACGAAGGCGACGTCGGAGACATCCGACTCGACCTCGGCGCTGCGCTGCAATGTGCGCGGAGCCTTGGCGCGCAAGTCGTCCGCCAAGCCGCGGAAGGCGCGCTCGCGCCGCGCGACCACCTCGGCGGGCGCGCCGTCCACCCCGGCGAAGGCGTCCTCGGGGTACTCGTAGTGCGGCACCAGCTTGGCGACGAGCTGCGACATGCGGGCGTGGCCGCGCAGCGAGGGATGCTTGGCCGCCGACAACCGCAGACGCACGACGGCGCGTCGCGCGAGCAACGCGGCGGGAGGAAGGGCCAGCAACCAGGGCGTGATCTCGTTCATGGGTGGCGATGCGTCGATGCCGGTCAGTTGGCGTGGAGCTCGATGCGGGTGGAGATCAGCTCGACCTGGACCCCGGCGCGCTGCTCCCCGCGGCGCTCCTCCTCCTTCTTGAGCTGCTTGGCGCGCTTGCGGTAGGCGTTCGCGTCGAGGATCGCGGTGAAGGGCTCGTTGACGCGGTTCAACAACGCGTATTCGCGGGCGTTGCGTCCCATGCGCAGGCGCGTCAGCGGATCGCACAACGCCTCCATGGCGGCGGCGAGCTGCGCGACGTCGCGTCCGCACACGCGCAGGCCGGTGGCGCCATGCTGCATGAGCTCCTGCGGACCGCCCACGTCCGAGACCACGACCGGCAGTCCCGAGGCCTGCGCCTCGAGCGGGGCGTTGCCCCAGGTGTCCGTCGTGCTCGGGAACACCTTGGCGTCGCACGAGGCGATGGCGCGCGACAGTTCCAGTCCTTCGAGCATTCCGGTGAAGGTCGCGGGGGCGCCGGCCAGCTGGCGCTCCATCTCCGCGCGCCACGGACCATCGCCGATCACGACGAGGTGCACGTCGTCGCGGCGCGCGCGCAGCTGCTTGTAGGCCTCGACCAGGCGGCCGAGGTTCTTCTCCACGCTCACGCGTCCCACATGGCAGAACTTGACCAGGCGATCCTCGTCCTGCACGCCATGGCGCTTCCAGTAGCCCTCCACGCGATGCCGCGGATGGAAGCGCTCCGTGTCCACCCAGCGGTCGAGCACGAGCAGGCTGCGATTGCGCAGGCCGCGCGCGTGCAGGAGCTTGGCGATGTACTTCGACGGCACGACCACCTCGTCGACCGCGTGGTAGAAGAGGATCATGTACTTCCACGCGAGCGCTTCGAGGCTGATGTCCTTGGTGAAGTCCTCGACGTACTCCGGGAAGCTCGTGTGGTAGGTCGAGCTGGTCTCGATCTGCAGCACCTTCGCGGCCAGCAGGCCGGCCACGCCGATCGTGCCGGGCGTGCTGATCTGCATCTTGGTGAAGCCCTCCTCCTGCAGCCAGCGCAGCATCTCGAGGAAGGGCGGCACGTGGACCTTCAAGCCCTCGTAGCGGGGGACGCCCATGGACGCGACGGAACGGAAGATCTTCAGCCGCCCCTCGTCGATCAGCGCGGCGATCTCGGGCTTTGCGCAGTGGACCTCGATCTCCTCGTCCGAGAGGCAGGTCGCGACGACGAAGTCGATGCCGCGCCGCTTGGACTCGTCCAGCATGCGCCGGATCGTGCGCGAGACCCCGTTGACGTCGAAGAAGGTGTCGGTGACCAGCACGAGGCGCTGGCTTTCGTCCATCTCGAACGACTTGCGCACGTCGCGCACGATGTCGCGGTCCGAGCTCTGGTGCAGGTAGGACACCAGGTAGGGCAGCGAGACGAACAGGTTCGACGAGACCAGCGCCACCGCCTCCTTGAGGGTGCACACGACGTTGGAGCGGTCGGAGTTCGCCAGGCGCCGCAGGTAGGTGGCGAACAGCCGGTTGATGAGCGTGCTGACGACCAGGAAGATCTTGTCGTCGGTCTTCGTGCAGGCCGACAGTTCGGCGCGGAACGCGGCGTCGCCGATCAGCTTGTCGATCTCGCGCACGAGCACGTGCTCGAAGGGCTTGGAGGCCTTCGAGCGCGGCGAGGGCAGGTGTTCGAGCGCGACGCGCAGCCACGACTTGGCGCGGAAGGCGAGCTTCTCGCCCAGGCCGACGGAGTCGCCGTCGAACACCATGCGCAGCAAGGTGTCGGCCGGTCCGCCGGCGGCGAGCGTCCGGCCGCCCGCCGCGCCGCCCTGCTTGCGGCCGTCGTGCAGGAGCTTGAGCATCGCGTGCGCGAGCGTCACCGGTCCGCCGTGGTCGCCGCCGGGTCGCGTGCGCCTTTCGCGGATCGCCTCGACGAGGTCGTTCGGCGTCGCGCGACGCGAGGTGTGCAGGTTGAACTCGGTCCAGGTGCGCCCCGGGTTGATGCCGGAGTGGTCGTCGGAACCCGACAACACGGCCTTCAGCCACGGAGTCGGGCCCTTCGGCGCGATGCCGTGCTTGTCCGCGAGGCGCTCGATCGTCGCGCGGTCGAGCGTCGACACGAGCTTGTGCGTGAACTCGTTCAGGTGCCTGGTGCGCGCGCCGTTGCGGACCTCGAGCGCGTTGAAGAGCAGCAGCGCCTTCTCGATGTGCTGCAGGCCCAGCGCGCCCTCGCGTCCGTAGGGGCGGTTCTGCGTGCTCATCAACGGGTGCGTCATGAAGTACGCGATCTTGTTCTTCGCCCCGCGCGCCTCCTCGGTGGCGATCTGCTCGTCGAGCCACGCCACCAGCTCGTGCAGGTTCGCGCGCAGCCGGTTGGCCTCGGCGAACTGCTGCTCGGTCACGTTGGCGACCGTCACGTGGATGTTGCAGCCGTCCTCCGGGAAGGTCGCCGTCAGCTCCGAGCTGATGAAGACGTCGGGGACGCCCTTGTCCAGCAGCACGCGCACGCCGTCGATCGAGTTGTGGTCGGTCAGCGTGAACAGGGTCATGCCGCGCGCCTTCAAGTCGGCGTGCAGCGCGAGCGGGTCCGAGTAGGACTCCGGGATCGCGAACGAGTTGGCCGCGTAGTAGTCGGTGACGTTCGAGGCGTACGAATGCAGGTGGAAGTCGACCTTGGCGGTGTGCGTGCGCGTCATGTGCTCGTCGGGCGCCGGGGGACGCGGAGCACGCGTCGCGCGCGCTCCGACTCGCCGTCCCCCGCGGCGCATCCGCTGTTCGAACACAACATTGCGAGGAACATTCGCGGATCGTGCAAAGAAACGAAGAGCGCCCCGCGCGGCCTTGGACCGGTGCGAGGCGCTCGAGGAGTCCGAGTTCGCGGACTCAGGGAGTCCAGGTCACGCGCAATCCGTTGGTGAGGTTGAAGGTGTCCGGTCCGCAGAACGCGGCGGCGTTGCGGTACCACACCTGGTAGTAGCGGTCGCCAGGCGCGGCGATCGCCCCGGTCACGGAGATCGGCGCGTCGCCGATGGCCGGATGGATCGAGGCCCCGCCGGAGTTGGTCTTGGCGCCGAGGCGCCGGACCGAGCCAGCGGCGCAGCGCAAGCCGTCGCCGAAGAGCGCGTTCGCCGAAGCGGTGCCCTGGAAGTACAAGGCCGAGCTGTCGGGCATGGCGGCGCCGCGCAGCACGAGCGAGTCGGCGGCGAGGCTCGCCGTGCCCTGCGCTCGCAAGGTCGCGGCGCCTCCCAGCGAGTTCAAGCAACCCGCCTGCGCGCCGCTCCAACTGGTGTTGCCGCAGGGGCAAGCCATGCTCGAGCCGTCGCCGAAGCAGTACGCGACGCCGGTCGCCTGCTCGCGCCAGACCACCTCCAGCCTCGGACGCAGCAGCGGGTTCGACGACTCGCTGGTCAGGATCTCGATGCCATCGTCGTTGCCGGAGATGATCTCCGGCAGGATGGCGAAGCCGAAGTTCGGCGCGCCCGCGACCCAGTCGCGGACCGCCGCGGCGACGTCGATGCGGCGGAGGCCGTCCTCGTTCGGGTTGTTGTCGCCGCTGAAGCGCGCGAGCAGCGGTCCGATCTCGGCGCCGCCGACGCCCGAACCCAGCGAGTTCCAGGTGGAAGCCTCGCTCCATGGCGCGAGCATGCGGTGCACGAGGAAGTCGGGGTTGTAGAGC
>JBKDQQ010000169.1:0-5508 GCA_046341775.1 Planctomycetia bacterium | reverse complement strand
CACTCGGCCACGACTGCGGGGGGTGGCCAGCCCTACCGCCGCAGCGCCAACTTGCGCCGCACCTCGGCGAGGAACGGCTCCCAATCGAAGCCGGGGCCCGGGTCGACCTTGTTCGTCTGGATGTGGTAATGGCCGAGGATGCCGCCGAAGTCGCGCCACGCCTCGTCGGACATGGCGCGGTCGAGCACGCGCCCTTCCGCGTCGCGCGGGGCGTCGGGGGCGAGGCGCGGGAATTCCTTGCACAACGCGGCGGCGAGCGACGTCAGGCTGGCGTATTGCTCGGGCGTGAAGTCGTATTGCTCCAGCAATTGCCCTTGGATCTCGCCGCGCACGAGCGCTTCGCGCGCCGGACGGCCGACGAAACCCGGCGTGCGCACGCCGCCGTCGCCAAAGCGTTCCGGGATGGAGATGTAGGGTCCGCCGCCGTCGCGCGCGTACCACTCGTCGAGGGGCGAGCGCTCGAACGGCTTGTACGCGCCGATGTGCGCGATCTCGACGCCGATGGAGCGGGCGTTCGACTTCGTGGCGTGGAAGGCCTGCTCGCGCAGGTCCATCGTCTGGTAGATCGTGCCGTCGATGTCGAGCAGGAAGTGCACCGACAAGCCGCGTTGGTCCTGCAAGACCTTGAAGCAGGTGCGCGCGAGACCGCAGACATCGTAGTGCAGCACGAACTGGTCGACGACGCGCGCGAGGGCCAACGGGTCGGACTCGCCGGGCTCGACCAGGACTTGGTGCAGCGCTTCGCGTCCTTCGGCGGCCGGACGCAAGGTGGTGCGGCGCCCGGGTTGATACCGCAGGCCCTTCGGGCTCTTTTCGTCCTCTTGGCCGAAGCGCGGAGTCGTGCGGTACGCGTCGTAGGCCGGGAAGTCCGTCCACAACACGACGGGCGCGTCGACGGGGACCTTGCGGCCGCACACGACGATGTGACCGCGCGCGGGCGCGACGAGGTCGGCGTCCTCTCGCGCCGGATCAGGCGCGGCGAGAGGAGCGGTCGAACGGCAGCCGGCGGCCAACAAACAGGCCGCGATCGCGAGCAGCGAGGGAAGCCTCATGGGACAAGGAGGCTAGCGAGGCGCTCGGCTTAGTTCACCTGTGGCCTGCGCGGTCGCCGCCGTTCGAACCCCTGTTTCGTTCGCCGGGGTGCCACGCACGCGGCCGGGCGAGCGTCTGTAGGAGTGGGAGGAGGATCGATGGCGATGGACACCGTGCGCGTGGCGGGCGCCTCTTTGGCCGGGGCGGGGGCGGAACTGGTCGGTGTCGAGGCGCGCTTCGACGCCCGCGACAAGGACGGCGTGGAGGTCGTGCTGACGGGCTTGCCGGATTCGGTGCTCAAGGAGGCCCGCTCGCGGCTCGAGTGCGCCCTGTCGGCCTGCGGATTGCGCCTGCCGCAAGGGCGGTTGTGGCTGAACCTGGTGCCGGCCGCGAGGCGCAAATCCGGGGAGATCCTCGACCTGCCGATGGCCTTGGCGGCGGCCGCGGCCACGGGCCATGTGGAGCCGCGGACGCTGGCGGGAACCTTGTTCCTGGGCGAACTGGGCATCGACGGCGCCCTGCACGGCGTCCCGGGCGGTCTGGCGGCGGCCTTGGCGGCGCGCGAGGGCGGGTTGAAGAGCGTCGTGGCGCCCTTGGCCACGGCGCGCGAAGCGGCGGCGCTGGAAGGCTTGTGCGTGCATGGCGCGCGTTCGTTGGCCGGAGTCCTGGCGCACCTTTCGGGGACGCGCGCCTTGGCCGTGGTGGCCTCCGACGCGGCCCCGCCCGCCCGTCGCACCAGCGGACCCTCGCTCGACGAGGTGCGCGGACTCGACGACGCCAAGTGGGCGCTGGCGGTGGCGGCGGCGGGCGGACACGGACTGCTGCTGGTCGGCCCCCCCGGTTCAGGGAAGAGCCTGCTGGCGCGACGCTTGCCGGGCCTGCTGCCCCCGCCGGAGGGCGAGGAGCGCCTCGAGGTCACGCGCGTCCTGTCGGCCGCCGGACATTGGCCCGGCGGCCTCGCGCGCGAGCGCCCGTTCCGCTCGCCGCACCACTCCACCTCGTGCGCGGGGCTCGTCGGTGGTGGACCGCACGCCAGCCCGGGGGAGGCGACGTTGGCGCACGGCGGGGTGCTGTTCCTCGACGAACTGCCCGAATTCCGGCGCGACGCGCTGGAAGCCTTGCGCCAGCCGCTGGAGACAGGCGTCGTGCAATTGTCGCGCGCGCGCCTGAGGATCGAACTGCCGGCGCGCTTCCAACTGGTGGCGGCCATGAATCCCTGCCCCTGCGGCTGGCATGGCCACAAGCGCGTGGCCTGCGCCTGCTCTGCGAGCAGCGTCGCCCGCTACAAAGCGAGGATCAGCGGCCCCTTGTTCGACCGCATCGAGCTGTGCGTGGAGGTCCAGGCGCCCGACTTCGACGAACTGCTGCCGCAACGCGGCGCGTCGAAGGTGGAAGGTCCCGACACGCGTTGCGCCGAGTCGCTGCTCGTGGCGCGCATCGACCGCGCGCGGGATCGATCACGCGCGCGCCAGGGCGCCTTGGCGAATGCGCGCTTGTCGCCGGGGCAACTGGACGCCGTGGCGGCTCTGCCGCAGGCGGGACGGGAGCTCCTGCGCAAGGCGGCGGCGGCGCGCGGACTGTCGGCGCGCGCGCTGCAGTCGCTGCGACGCGTGGCCCGAACGCTCGCCGACCTCGACGATCGGGCCGATCTGGAGTGCGCCGACGTGGCCGCGGCGCTGGCGCTGCGCGGCACGCTGGGTTGAACCGCGACGCGCGAAGCGAATTCCCGGCCTGCGACGGGGCGCGATCGCCGTCGCGCGCGGCTCACTCGTGCCGCAAGGCCTCGACCGGATCCATGCGCGCGGCGCGCCACGCCGGATACAAGCCGAACACGACGCCGATGCCCGCCGAGATGAGGAAGGCGAGGATGGGCGCGCCGGGCGTCACGATCGTGCGCATGTCGGCGTACCACTCGACGAAGAACGGGATCAGCAGGCCGAGCGCGATGCCGAGCAGGCCGCCGCCGACCGACAAGACCACGGTTTCGACGAGGAACTGCACCACGATGTGGCGGCGCTTGGCCCCCAGCGCGCGGCGGATGCCGATTTCGCGCGTGCGTTCGGTCACGGTGGCGAGCATCACGTTCATGATGCCGATGCCGCCCACCAGCAGCGAAATGCCCGCGATGGAACCCAGCACGATGTTGAAGATGCGCTTGGTCTCTTCGGCGCGCAGCAGGAGTTCAAGCGGGACGACAACCTCGTAGTCCTTCTGCTTGTGGCGCCGCGACAGCATCTCGCGCGCGGCGGAGGCGACCAGCGGCACATTCTCGGGTTCCGTGGCTTCGGCCACGATCTCGTGCAGCTCGACCTGCTCCATTTCGCGCGAGCCGCTGCGGATCTTGACCTGCGTGTCGCCGAACCACAGGCGTCCGGTGGACAAAGGCAGGAAGACCTCGCCGGTGACCTCCGAGCCCGGGGCGGGCGGATCGCCCGACAACGGCACGCGCGGCAGCAACACGCCCACGCAGGTGAAGTACTCGGCGCCGATCTTGATCTGCTCGCCCACGGCGGAGCGGAACGGGATCAGGTACCGCGCCACTTCGTAGCCGAGGACGCATGTGTTCAGGCGCCGACGCTCGTCCTCGGGCGACAGGAACCGCCCCTCGGCCAACGGGCGGCCGGTCACCTCGGCGTATTCGGGAGTGGTGGCGAGCACGCGCGGGTTGCCGACGCGATCGCCCCAGCGCACCTCTTGCTGCAATTGACGCACCGGCACGGCGCGCCGCACGCCCGGGAAGCTCTCGCGCACGCGCGCCAGGTCGAGGTCCGTCAAGCCGTAGGCCGAAATGCGCGTCGATTCGTTCGAGGCCAGGTTCTCCGGCGGCTTGACGCTGCGCAGGATCACGTTCTGGCTGCCGAGTTTCCTGATCTGCTCCTGCGCCTCGGAACTGGCGCCTTCGCCGATCGCCAACATCGCCACCACCGAGGCGACGCCGAACAGCACGCCCAGCGTGGTCAGGATGCTGCGCAGCTTGTGCAAGAGCAGGCTGCGCACGCCCGTCGACAACACCGCCCGGAAGCCGTGCTTCACGCTGCACCTGGCGCCGGGGCGCGATTCTCGCGGATCTCGAGCACCTTGCCGTCCTTCAGCCGCAAGGTGCGTTCGGCGCGCGCGCCGACGGTCGGCTCGTGCGTGACGAGCAGGATCGTCTTGCCCTCGCGGTGCAGCTCGTCGAACAAGTCGAGGATCTCCAACGCGGTCTTCGAGTCGAGGTTGCCGGTCGCCTCGTCGGCCAAGATGATCGCCGGGTCGCCGACGAGGGCGCGCGCGATGGCGACGCGTTGTTGCTGGCCGCCCGACAACTCGGTCGGGCGGTGGTGCACGCGCTCCGCCAGTCCCACGCGACGCAGCAATTGCATGGCGCGCTCCTCGGCGTCGGCGGGCGGCTCGTCGCGGTATTGCAACGGCACGAGCACGTTCTCGAGCACGTCGAGTTGCGGAATCAGGTTGTAGCTCTGGAACACGAAGCCGATCTCGCGACCGCGGAGCGCCGAGAGTTCGTCGTCGGGCAAGGTCGACACCTCGCGCCCGCGGATCGAATAGCTGCCCGCCGTGGCGCGGTCGAGGCACCCGAGGATGTTGAGCAAGGTCGACTTGCCCGAGCCCGAGCTGCCCATGATCGACCAGTACTCGCCTTGGCCGAAGCGGCACGAGATGCCGTCGAGCGCCGCCACCTGCGTCGCGCCCATCTGGTAGACGCGGCGCACGTCCTTCAGCTCCGCCGCAATGGGCTTCATGTGCGCGCCCCCGTCGCGCCTTGGATTGCGCCAGCGCGCGCCGACGCGACTCGGATGAGGACCATGCCCGGCACGCGCCTCAATTCCCCTTCGGGCCGCTCGCGTCCCGCTCCAGGCCATCGGCGTGCTTTTCCGCCGCGCCAGCACCAGAACCGCCCGCGCCAGAGCTGCCCGCGCCGTTGCCGCTCTCCCCGGAACTGGCCTCGCCGCGAGCGCGCGGGCCACGCGGACGCCCTTCGCCCCGCTCGGCACCGCTCGGCGCATTGGCGTCGGCCTCACCGGCACTCGCTGCGGCGCCGCCTTGGGCACCACGCGGTCGACCGGAACCGCGCGACCCGCGTCCCTGCCCGCCGCCGGCCTGTCCGCCGCCCGCTTGGCCCGCACCGCCTTGCCCGCCGTCCAGCGACGCGCTTCCACCGGCACCGTCGCCATTCGCGCCACCTGGTTGGTTGCGTCCACCGCCCATCGCCCCAGCCGCGCCCGGGCCGCCACGGGCCGCTCCCGCGCCGCCACCGGCGGGACCCGGACGACCACCGCCAGATCGACCACTGTCGCCCTCGGGCGCGCCCTTGGGCGTGAATCCGGGCGGCGGCGCGAGCAGCACTTCTTCGCCCTCGCGCAAGCCCTCGACGACCTCGACGAAGGTCTCGCTGGCACGTCCGACCTTGACCGCGCGTTCCTCGATGGCGCCGGTGGCGCTCGCCACGAACGAGATGGTCCGGCCTTCGTGCAGGAC
>JBKDQQ010000168.1:0-19324 GCA_046341775.1 Planctomycetia bacterium | reverse complement strand
CCCACAAGCCCTCCGACTCCCCCGCCGCCTCCGGCGGGAGGTGCGCGCGCTGTGCGGCTTGCAGGCGCGCCGTCTCCAACGCCGCGTCGCACCACACGTCGAGCGCGGCCGAATGCGCCCAGGCGTGCACGCGCTCCACTTCGCCGAGGGCGTCGGGGATGCCGGCGCGCAGGTCGGAGAGTCGCCAACCGCTGGGCCAAGGGCCGTCGGGACCGAGGAAGGCGAGATCGACGAGTCGCGCGCCCTCCTCGCGCGTCGTCGGCAGGGGACGCAGCGCGAGTTGGTGGTCGGGCATCGACTGCGCGCTCCACGGCGGGCGCGGCGCGTCCGACTTCGGCTCGAAGGCCACGAAGGATCCCTCCCGCAGCGGGACGAACTGCGCGCCGGGGGGCGGCACCGGCCTCAGCGTGGGCACGAGGCGACGACCATCGGCGAGCGGCAGCGCGTCCAGCCAGACCGGCGGCGGATCGTCCCGCCGGGCGGGGCGTTCGGGGTCGGGGTTCGTCTCCATCGCCGCGGGCTCAGAGCTTGTTGAAGCCGTCGAGCGCCGCGACCTTGTAGGCCTCGGCGAAGGTCGGGTAGTTGAACACCGCGTCGCGGAAGTACTCGAGCGTGCCGCCGAGGGCCATCACCGCCTGGCCGATGTGCACGATCTCCGCGGCCTGCTCGCCGATGGCGTGCACGCCATGCACGCGCCGCGTCTCCGGATCGAACAGCAACTTGAGGAAGCCGTCCTCCGCGCCGACCATCATGCCCTTGGCCAGTTCCGCGTAGCGCGCCAAGCCCGTCTCGTAGGGCGTCCTGGAAGCCGTCAGCTCCTCCTCCGTGCGCCCCACCATCGAGATCTCCGGGATGGTGTAGATGCCGTAGGGCAGGCTGGTCATGACGCGGCACGCCTCCGTCTCGAACAGGCAGTTGACCGCGTTGCGGCCCTGCTCCATCGAGGTCGAGGCCAGCGATGGGAAGCCGATGACGTCGCCGGCGGCGCAGATGTGCGGCACGGCGGTCTTGAAGCCTCCATCGACCTTCAACCGGCCGCGCGCGTCGGCCTCCAGCCCGGCCTGCTCCAGTCCGAGGCTGTCGGTGTTGACCTGCCGGCCGACCGCGTAGAGCAGCCCGTCGCCGTGGATCTTCTTGCCGGACTCGGTCTCGGCCTCGACGCGACCCTTGGAGTCGCGTCCCACATGCTTGACGGTCTCCCCCAGGCGGAAGGTGGTGCCCTGCGCGCGCAGGCGCACCATCAGGTGCTCGACCAGTTCATGGTCGCAGAACTCGAGCACGCGCGTGCGCTGGTCCAGCACCGTGCAGCGGATGCCCATGGCCGAGAACATCGAGGCGTACTCGAGGCCGATGACGCCGGCGCCGACCACGATCAGCTCGTGGGGCAGTTCCTCGAGCCCGACGAGCTGGTCGGTGAGGAAGATGCTGCGTCCATCGAAGGGGATGGCGGAGTTCGTCGCGGCGCGCGTGCCGCACGCCACGAGCACGTTGCGCGCGTGGACGATCAACGGCTCGCCGTCCCCTTCGACCGTGAGCGTGTGCGGATCGAGGAAGCGCGCGTGGCCTCCGAGCACCTGCACTCCGTTGCGCTTGAGCTGCGACGACACGACCTCCATCTCGCGCCGCACGACGGCGTCGAGGCGCTGGCGCAGGTCGGCCATGGTGATGCGCTCCTTGACGGCGTAGTCGGCGCCGTAGAACGAGCGCTGGCGCAGGCCGGTCAGGTGCAGGATGGCCTCGCGCAGGGTCTTGCTCGGGATGGTGCCGGTGTGGACCGAGACGCCGCCGAGCATGGCGCGCTTGTCGACGATCGCCACCGACTTGCCCAGCTTGGCGGCGCAGATGGCGCCCTTCTGGCCCGCGGGTCCGCTGCCGATGACGACGAGGTCGTACGAGTGGGGTTGCATCCTTGGCCGGCGAGCCTAGCGGCGCGGCGCGGGGCTTGCACGCTTCGCGCCGCGCGGGCGATGCTCTTGGCCGCGATGGGACGAACGACGGGAATGGCGGCGGTCGCGCTGCTGGCGCTGGCGACGCGCGCGGACGCGGGGCCGGCGCGCGGCGAGCTCGGCCCCCCGCTCGTCGGCGCGCGCTTCGAACTGCGGAGCGAGGGTCCCGAGCGGGAGGCGCGCGAGTGGCTCGCCGTGCTCGAGGCGGCCTGGCCGCAGTACGCGGAGTTCTTCGGCGCCGCGCCGAAGCTCGCGCGCGACGAGCGCCTCGAAGTGCAGGTGCACGAGACCGCCGCGGCGATGAACGCCGCGCTCGAGGGGGACGGCATCGGTCGCATCGCGGCGGGCGGCATCTACGCCTTCAAGACGCGCAAGGCCTACTTCTTCCGCCAACCTTCGGCCTGGTACACGCGCGCGCTGCTGATCCACGAGTGCGCGCACCAGTTCCACGCGCGACTCGAAGGCGACAAGGACCGCCCGGGCTGGTACGCCGAAGGCGTCGTCGAGCACCTCGCGCAGCACGCCTGGGACGGCGAGAGCCTGCGTCTGGGCATCGTGGCCCCCATCTCGCTCGAGGACTACCCGAAAGCCGCGCTGGAAGCGCTCTCCGCGCCGGATTTCGACTTCGCCTCGCGTCTCGCGGACGGCGGGTTCGACCGGCCGCTCGGCATGCACCTCGTGCGCCTGCTGCACAGGACCAAGCCGGCGGAGTTCCGCGCGGCGCGCAAGAAGCTCGATGCCGGCAGGCACCTCGACCCGGCCGATTGGGCGCGCTTCGGGCGCGCTGACAAGCTCGAGGCCAGGCTGCGGTCGATGGTGGAGGAGGAGCAGCAGCCGTTCCGCGTGGGCTTCGTCGATTGGGACGCGCGCAAGGTGGAGGAACGCGCCGACGGCCCGGCGTGGACCTTGCGCGGACACGCGCCGACGGTCGTGTCGAGCGCACACGCGTCGAGCGAGTGCGAGTGGCTCGAGTTCGACTGCTCCTTCCCCGAGCAGCTCGGCCGGCTCGGCGCGCAGCTCGACTGGATCGCGACGGACGACCACACCGTGCTGCTCGCCGCGCGCGACGGCACGACCTGGGTGCAGCGCATGAGCCCGCGCGACGGCTGGACCAACCTGCTCGCGCCGCTCAAGCTCCCGGAGAAGGACGGCTCCACCGCCTTCGGAACGCGACGCCTGCGCCTCGAGCGCCGCGCGGACGCCACGGGCGGCGTGCTCGCCGCGGTCCTCGTCGACGGCGTCGAGTTCGTGGCGGTGCCCGTGCGCAACAGCCGCTTCGGACCGGCCTTCGATTCCGGCACCGTCGACTTCGCCGGCATCCGCTTGGCGCCGCTCGCGCGACCGGACGGCGCGCCGGACCGGCTGCCACCGGGCGGCGCAGGCCCGGCGCGGCGCTGAGGCCCGCCCGTCCGGCGCGACTTGTGGGTTCGGAGCTCGCGGGCGACACTGGACAGGTCGTCCCTCCATCCCCTCCACGCCCGCTCCGCACAGCATGCGCCGATACATCGCACTCCTCGCCGCGACCGCGCCGCTCCACGCCCAGTCCGTCGTCGAATGGAGCACGCGCCAGGACGGAGGCTTGTCGCTCTCCGACTACGCGCATTCGCTCGCCATCGCCTCCGATGGTTCCGTGCTGATGGTCGGACGAGGCTACAACCAGACCAGCGGTTCGCCGCCTCCGCCGCCCACCACCGACGCGATGCTCACCAAGCTCGGCGCCGATGGGGTCGTGCAATGGTCGCGCCGCCACGACGGTCCCCTCTCCGGCGACGAGCGGCTCGAGCGCGTCGTCGTGGCGAACGACGGCGTCATCTGGTCCGGCGGCTACGCCGGGGGCTACACCGCCGGCTCGTACCAGATCACCTCGTTGCTGCTGCGCCACGACGCGTCGGGCAACCTGCTCTCGAGCCGCGGCTTCGGCGACACCACGGGGCCGAACAACATCCGCTCGCTCGCCGTCGCTCCGGACGGGAGCGTGCACGGCTGCGGACACGATGGAGCGAGCGGCGGCGACGCCATGGTCTGGCGCTTCGACCCCGCGGGCGGCGTGGTCTGGGCGGCGCGCATCCCCGAAGTCTTCGCCGGCGCGTACGACACGGCCTATGAATTGTCCTTCGGCCCCTCGGGCGAAGTGTACGCCTGCGGACTGCTCGGGACGGTGCCGGGCGGCACCAGCACGGACTCCTCGGCCTTCGTGGCGCGCATCGACGCGGGCGTGGTGTCGTGGACGCGCGTCGTCCCCGGCGCGCCCGGCGCGGCGAGCGTCTTCTACTCGCTCGCCGCCAACGCGCAGGGCGAAACCTGCGCCGTGGGCGCGATCCACACTTCCACCAGCGCCACGAACGGCGCGGCCGTGATCCACGACGCGAGCGGGAACTTGCGCGTGCGCAGCGACTTCGTCGGCGCGCAGGGCGACTACGCGCGCGGCGTGGCGGTCGACTCCCTCGGTCGCTTCTTCGTGGGCGCGGACGGCTTCTTCGGCGCCACCGGGCGCGACTTCGCGCTCGAGCTGCTCGCCGCCACCGGCCCCTTGTGGCGCGTGGTGGTCGATGGCGGCGGCGGCGGCGACGACTCGCTCCGGCGCGTGTGCGTGCTCTCGACCGGCGACCTCGTGGCGGCGGGCACGGGCCCTTCGACGCCGGGCGGCGGCAACGACGCGCTGGTCTTCGGCCTTGATGCGCTCGGCGCGACGCGCTTCTCGAACAAGCTCGCCACGAGCGGCTCCGAGCAGGTCTTCGGCCTCGCGGCCGGCCCGTCGGGGACGCTGGTCGTCGGCGGCTGGCTCGACACGCAAGGCGTGTCCAATTCGACCGACCAATGGTGCGCCAAGCTCGCGCGCACGGCGCGCGCCTTCTGCACGGGAGAGATCGCCGCGAACTGTCCGTGCGGCAACGGCTCCACCCCGGGCGCGCAGTCGGGCTGCGCCAACTCGCTCGGCGCGGGCGCGCGCCTCGTCGACCAGGGCGCGTCCTCGCTCGCGCTCGACACGCTGGCGCTGCGCGGCTCGGGCATGCCGAACTCCTCGTCCCTCTACTTCCAGGGCTCCGGAGCGGGTTCGGGCGCGCCGTTCGGCGACGGACTGCGCTGCGCCACCGGCACCACGATCCGGTTGGCGACGCGCGTCAACTCCGCCGGCGCCTCGACCTATCCGTCCGCGGGCGAGCCCTCGATCTCGCTGCGCGGCGCCGTCGTGGCGCCGGGCGTGCGCAGCTACCAAGTCTGGTACAGGAACAGCGCGGCCTACTGCACGCCTTCGACCTTCAACTTGTCGAACGGCCTGCAGGTGCTCTGGACGCCCTGAAGCGCGCGCAGCGGCACGGCGCGCGACCAGGCGCGCCGGCAGGCGCAGGGCGCGGCCGCCCGCCGTGGCGCCCGTCCCCGGGACGGGTGTCGACGGAGGCGGGGAGGGAGGCTCATCGGCGCCACGCGCCGCGCAGGTGCGCGCTCGCGCCCGCGCCAGCCATGCGGCCCGCGACGCTGGAGCGCGGCGGACTGTCAAGCAAACCCGACAAGCACGAGCGCGCCCGGGAGGTGCACGACATGCGGCCCCGGCCGTCGTCTCGTCGCTCGCGAGGCGCCGGGTGGGGCGGGATCGCGATGGCCGCGCCGATCGGGGTGCGGACCCGCCGCGCGAGGGACGCGAACTCGTCCGCGACGGGACGCGCGAGCCGCGACCCGCCGCGGCCGCGACCGACGGGTTGAAAGGATTTCCTCCGCCGATCCGCGCGCGATGGCCGAAAGCTGGGAATCCCGGCCATGAATACGCGCATCCTAGTCGTCGAGCCTTCCCGCCCCGCCAACAGCGCCTCCAGCCTGATGGCCCTCTTGCCCGCCGACGTGGAAGTCCTGCGCGCCAAGGACGGCGAGGATGCGATGCGGCTCATCGCGAGGGACGAGGTCGACCTGCTGCTGGCCGATGGCGGAGCGCTGGCCGAAGGCGACGACCTGCTGCAACGCGCGCGCCTCGCGCGTCCCGAGGTGCTGCGCCTCTTCGTGCTCGATCCGCTGGATGCGGGCGAACGCGCCGCGCTCGCGGTCGACGCCCACGACACGCTGGCCCGCGGTTCGGACGAAGCGCGCTTGCGCGAAGGCCTGCTGCGCGCGGTGGAATTGCAGCGCCGCCTCGCCACGCCACGCCTGCAGCACCTGCTGCGCCACGTGGAGCACCTGCCTTCGGCGCCGGCCTTGTGGCAGGAGTTCGTGGCGCGCGCCAAGGAGCCCGACGCCACGGTCGCGGACCTGGGACGCATCGTGCAGCGCGACATGGGCCTCACCTCGCGCGTGTTGGGAATCGTCAACAGCGCCAAGTCCGGCCTGCGCCGCCGCATCGTCGACCCGGGCGAGGCCGCCGCCATCCTAGGCCTGGAGTCGCTGCAGTCGCTCGTCCTGTCGGTCGAGACGATGCGCGCCTTCGACGACGCCAAGCTCAAGCACTTCACCGCCGAATCGGTCTGGCGCCGCTCGTGGAGCGTCGCTTGCGCCGCGCGCGCGATCCTCGAGGTCGAGCGTTGCGACAAGCGCCTGGTGGAGGAGGGCTTCCTCGCCGGCTTGATGCACGATTGCGGCGAGCTGGTCCTGGCGAGCTGCCGCGCCGATCGATTCGAGTTCGCGCGCACGCTGGCGCGGCGCGACGGGCTCGCGCGCGACGACATCGAGGCGCGCCTGTTCGGCGTCGACCACGCGCACGTGGGCGCCCACCTGATGCAGCGCTTCGGACTCCCGCCCGGCGTGATCGAGGCGGTGGCGTTCCACCACCGGCCTTCGCAGTGGATGGAGCGCGAGTTCTCGCCCCTCACCGCGGTGCACGTGGCCTCGTGCGTGCTCGAAGGTCCATCCGCGGGCGGCGACGGCCTGCGCGAGCTCGACCACGCGCACCTCGCCGCGACGGGACGCGCGGGACGGCTGGAGCGCTGGATCGAGGCCTGCCGGAGGGCCGCGGCGTGAGCCGTCCGCGGCGCGCCCGGCCGGTCCTCAGCACCAACTGTTGTTGACGACCTCGCCCATGCCGCCGGCGCCGGGCACGATGTAGCTCCTGGCGTCGAGTCCGCGCTCCTTCGACCACGCCTCGCCGGGGGCGCGCGCCAAGGTGTCGGCGTCGCTCAAGCCGCGATCCACGCGCGCCGTGTACACGACGAGGTCGGGGAAGGCGTCGAGCACCGCGCGCAGGTACTCGGGCGTGGCGATCATCGGCAGCGCCACGACGCGCGCGGGGCGTCCATGGTGCTCGAAGTAGTGCCGCAGCGCGCGCACGGTCGTCCCGCCCGTCGCGCCCATGGGATCGGGCAGCAGCATGGTGGCGCCCTCGACGCTGCCGCCGATCTTGCTGCCCGAGAGGTCCACGCCCACGACTTGCCCGTGGTCGTCGGCGACGCGCGCCATGGCGAGGTGGTCGAGGCGCACGTTGCGCTCCGGCAGGATCGTGGCGAGCAGTTCGAAGCACACCTGCGAAGGCACGATGCCGGCGCGCACGATGTCGACCACCACCACCTGCGCCGTGGTGTCGAACACCTCGCCGCGCCAGACGCCGGCCTCGGGATGCGTCGCGGCCATGCGCGTGGGGACCGCCGCCCGCACGCGCGGCAGCTCGCGCCCGCAGGACACGACCAGCAACGAGTGGTACACGCTGCGCAGCAACGCGAGCAGGTCGCGCAGCGGCGTGTCGGGCGAACCGATCTTCGCCAGCGCGGTGGCGTGGAAGCAGTTGTCGAGCACGTGCACGCGCGGGCCGTAGCCGTGCGACAGCTCCCAGTCGCGGTTCACGCGCGCCCCTCCGCCTTGGCGAGGCTGGCGACGAGCCGCTCGACGTCGCGCGCGGGCGTCGAGCACAAGGCGACGCGCACCGCGCCCTCCATCGGCACGACGTAGACGCCGTCGGCGCGCATCGACGCCGCGGTCCGTTCGGCGTCGCGCACGAAGACCGACACGAAGAAGCCCCCTTCGTAGCGCGGATGCGCGAGGCCGCGTTGGCGCGCGGCGCGGTTGAAGGCCGACACGCGCTCGTCGAGCAGGCCCACGAGGCGCGCCCGCTCCTCGTCGGCCTTGGCGCGCAGTTCGGGCTTCGACAGCACTTCGGTCGCGGCGAGGATCCCGGCGTGGTTGCAGTTCGACCAGGTGCCGCGGCACGCGAACGCGAGCGCGTTCTTGATGCGCGCGCGTTCCTCCGCGTCGCGACTGCACGCCAGCAGGGCGCCGATGCGCGCGCCGTACTGCGCGAGCGACTTGCTCCCTGTCCACGCGACGAGGAAGGTGCAGCTCTCGAGGATCTCCTCGGCGTGGTGCGACCAGCGCTGGGAGGCCTCGTTGCCGAAGCGCGCGTAGGCCATGTCCAGCAGGAACGCCACCGGGGCCTTCTCGCCGGCCGCGCGGGTGAGGCGCGCCACCGCGCGCCATTCCGCCTCGTCCAGCGAATAGCCCGTGGGGTTGTGGCAGGGCGTGTTGAGGAACACGAGCGCGCGCCCCTGTTCCGCCAGGCACTCGTCGAGTCCGCGCTCGTACGCCGCGAGGTCGAAGCCTCCTTGTGCGTCGAACATGCGGAACTCGCGCACGCCGCGGCGCGCCTGCGCCGCCAGCGTGTCGTAGGGAGACCAGTGGAAGTTCGTCGTCAGCAGCGACTGGCCCGGCTCGAGGAACAGCGCGATGGCGTGGTGCAAAGCGCCCGTGCCGCCCGGGGTGGCCGCGGCGACGGTCGACGACGCCAGAGGCGTGCCGCCGAACACGTCCTCGACCACGGCCGCGAGGTACGGCGCATCGCCGCTGATCGGGGCGTAGGCCGCCGCGCGCTTGGCCGGCACGGCGCGCAACGCCTCGACCATCGTGGGCAGCACCGCGAGCGTCCCATCGTCCTCCATCAAGGCCCCCAGGGTCGCGTTGACGATGCTCTCGCCCGCCTGGGCGCGCCGAGTGGCCTCGGCGTTGAGTTGGAAGATCGGGTCGTCGGCCGGGCGATCCTGGGCCGCGGAGATCAAGGTGGAGGGTCGCAAGGTGGTGGCGGTCATCGTGCGCGGTGGCGGCAGGCCGGGTCGCTCCTCGCACGGAGGATCCGCGGGCCTGGACCACAAGGGTAGCGAACCGCCCTCCCGGCCGATGGCCGCGTTTGCCAGAATGGCCCGCATGCAGCCGTCTTTCCGATCGTTACGCGCCGCCGACGCCGTGGCGGCGGCGAGCCTGTTCCTCGTCGTCGCTTGCGATGGGCGTGGACCGGGGGGTTCCAGCGGCGCGGCGCCGCGCGCCGAACCCGCGGCGGACTCGCCGCGCGACCCGAAGTCCTCCGTCGTGCCCATGGCGGACAAGCCCTCCGTCGCGGCGGGCGACGCGCACGCCCCGACGCCCGGCGGCATGGCGTGGCGCAAGGCGGAGGACTACGACGCCGTGCTGGCGGAGGCGAAGAGTTCGAAAAAGCTCGTCATGCTCGATTTCTGGACGAGCTGGTGCGGGCCCTGCAAGAAGATGACGCGCGAGACCTTCGGCGATCCCGCCGTGGTCAAGGCCACCTCGGGCATCTTGTGCGTCTCCATCGACGCCGAGAGCAAGGCCGGCGCGCCGCTCGCCGCGCGGCACGCGATCAACGCCTATCCGACGATCGTGTTCCTCTCGCCCGACGGATCGACGCGCAGGACGGCCATCGGCTTCAAGGACGCGCGCGCCTTCGTCGACCTGCTGGAGAAGGTCGCCACGCGCTGATCGCGACCCGCGGTCCGCGCAACGCCAGGCGGTCTGTCAATTTCATTTGACGGATGCCGCCGACCAGGGATGCTCGCGGCGGCCTGCGAGCCGCGCGCTCGACGGATGGGGCGCGGCGGAGCCGGCCGTGGCGTCAGGCGAAGGGTCCGCCGGCGCTGTCGGAGGCCGCCGCCGGCTCCTCGCGCCGCTCGCCGCGCGGCATGGGTTGCAGCACATGCACGCCGATGGGCGGCGCCACCACGCGCGGAGCGGGACCGCGATCCACGGCGCGCGGCTCGGGCGGCGAACGCAAGGCGCGCTCGCGCGCGGCGCGCCCGGCCAAGGCGCGCCAGCGCACGAGGGTGCTGTAGCCGAGGCCCGAGCGGGCGGAGATCAGCAGGGGATCGCAAGCCGCGAGCAGTTCGAGCGTGTGCACGCCCGCTCCGCACAGCAGCTCCACCGCGCGTTCGTCGAGGCCGTCGAGGTCCCCCGCCGCGAGTTCGGGCGCGGGCGCCGGTGCGGGCGGCGCGGAGCGCGGCGCCTCGTCGGCGAACTCCCCCACCGCGTCGAGGTCGCGCCAACGCTCCAGCACCGAGCGCAGGTCGCGTTCCGGCGCGGCGGAGGCGGGCGCGACGGCGGGCGCGGGCGCGACGGCGGGCGTGGTGTCCAGTTTGCTTGACAGTGGCCGCCGCCCGCGCGCGCGGCGCGCCGGGGCGGGCAGTTCCTCGGCCGAGAGGCGCGCGGCCATGCCCGCCGCCTCGCGCTGGAACCGGCGGGCGGAGGCGGACGAGGCGCACAGGAGCGACGCGAGGCGCGACTCGTCGCAGGCGGCCACCTGCGCCAGGCTGGCCACGCCGCCCTCGCGCAATCGGGCGAGGGTGGAGGGTCCGTCGGCGTGGATCGTGCAGAGCAGGGCTAGGGCGTCCATGGCGTGTGGCCACCTAGGTACGCAATGACGGAAGCGGATTCCACGGGGAGGTTTGCGTCGACGGAGTCGCGCGCGCGGCGCACCTCCAACCCCCGCTGCTCGGCGCCGGACTTCAGCGCAAGGCGCGTCGGGCGGTCTCGTAGAAGCCGCGCGCCACCGGCGCCAGGTCGATGGCCTCCCACCGGGCCACCGACGACAGCCGCAGGGCGGCGGGCGCATGCGGCTCGCGCAGCACCACCGGTCCGCGAGCCTGGACGCTCTTCAGCACCGCCTCGTCGGAAGGGACCCAACCCACCCACTCCGGGACCTTGCCCACGTGCCGCCGGGCGACGCCCTCGAAGCGCTCGAAGGCGGCGCGCGCGGCGGACTCGTCCGGGGCGCGGTTCATGACCACCCCGGTCCGCAGGTCCGGCGCCACGGACATGGCGTGCTTGTACAGCGCGTAGGCGTCGGAGAGCGAAGTCACCTCGTGCGTGGTGACGAGCAGCAACGCGCGCGCCGCGGCGACGTGCGCCACGGTGGCGACGCCCATCCCGGCCCCATGGTCGACGATCACGAGGTCGAACTGCGACTCCAGGGCGGCCAAGGCCCCGAAGAGACGATCGAGTTCGCGCGGCGTCGGGTTCTGCAAGGCGGCTCGCCCCACTCCTCCGGACAGCAACTTGATGCCCGCCGGCCCGTCGACGAGCGCGAACGGAGCCGAGACCTGGCCGTCGAGCACATGGCCCAGGTCGTAGCGCGGCACCAGTCCCAAGAGGAGGTGCGCGTTCGCCATGCCCGCGTCGAAGTCGACCAGGCACACGCGCTCGCCCGCCTGCGCGCGCAGCACGGCGAGGTTCGAGGCGACGATGCTCTTGCCGGTGCCGCCCTTGCCCGAGGCGATGTTGAGCACCTTGGCCATGCGGCGCGGCGTGGGAGGCGGGGCGGACCGAGTGACTTGGCGCAGGACCTCGAGGAACATCAGGCGGCTCGTCGACCTTGGGTGCGGATCAAGTTGCGGGAGAGGGAGTCGGGGGGGGAGGAAGCTCGCCGCACGGCGCGGCGGCGGGGCGCGGCGGCGGGGCGCGCACGCCCTCGCGCGGCGCGCGATCAGCGTGCGCGGTCAGTGCATCCGCACTTCCTCGCCGATCTTGTGCAGCTTCATCACGTTCGTGGTGCTCTTCATGGCGGCGGGCACGCCGGCCACGAACACGATCGAATCGCCGTACTGCGCGAGGCCGCGCACGACGAGCATCTCGGAGGCCATGTAGAGCATGTCCTCGAGGCTGCGCTCGCGGCGGAAGAGCATCGGGCGGACGTGGGCCAGCACGCTCATGTGCTGCAGTGTCGCCGGGTGCGGCGTCAGGGCGATCACCTCGGCGGTCGGCCGATAGCGCGAGATCAAGCGCACCGTGTTGCCGGTCTCGGTGAACACGACGATGCGGGGGATGCGCAGCGCCTCGGCCGCCTGCACCGCGGCCAGGGCCGTGGCGTTGCTGAAGGTCGCCTCCGAGGCGCGGAAGGCCGGTCGCGGGATGTCGCGGTAGCGCTGGCTGGTCTCCACCGCACGGGCGATCTTCGCCATGGTCGCGACCGCCTCGATGGGGTACTGGCCCACCGCGGTCTCGGCCGAGAGCATCAAGGCGTCCGTGCCGTCGAGCACGGCGTTCGCCACGTCCGCCACCTCGGCGCGCGTCGGGCGCGACGAGGTGATCATCGACTCGAGCATCTCCGTGGCGGTGATCGTGAAGCGTCCCGCGCGCATCGAGGCTTGGATGATCGACTTCTGGATCAGCGGCAACTGCTCGAGCTCCGCCTCCACGCCCAGGTCGCCGCGCGCCACCATGACGCCGTCGGTCTCCGCGAGGAGCTCGTCGAGGTTGTCGAGCGCCAGTTGCCGCTCGATCTTCGACACCATCAGCGCGCCGGGGCACAAGGCGCGCACCGTGCGGATCTCGGAGGCGCGCGCCACGAACGAGATGCCGATCATGTCGACCTGCGCCTGGCGCGCCAGCTCGAGGTTCGCGCGATCCTCGTCGGTGGGCAGTTCATAGCGCACGTTCGAGTCGGGGAAGTGCACGCCCTTCCTGTCGTTGACGACGCCAGCGCGCGTCACGTGTCCGACGATGCGGTCGGCATGCACCTCGTCGGCCACCATCTCGCACTGGCCGTCGGCGAGCAGGATGCGATGGCCGGGCTCGACGCCTTCGCGCCAGCCGGCGAAGTCGAACCAGACCTCGCCCGCCTTGGCCGGGCCCTTGCCTTCGAAGATCGTCTGCACGCTGCCCTTGTCGAGCCGCCGCGCGCCGCCTTCGAACTTGCCCATGCGCATCTTCGGGCCCTGGATGTCGATCAGGATCCCCACCGACGCCTGGCGCAGTTCGGCCTCGCGCCGGATCTTCTGCACGCGCCGCAGGAAGTCCTCGGCCGAGCCGTGCGACAGGTTCAGGCGCGCCACCGACATGCCGGCCTCGATCAGCTCGCCGATGCGCTCCTCGGAGGCGGGGCCGATGGTCGCCACGATCTTCGTGTGCGCGCGCGTGGTGGACTCGCCGGTTCGTGAAGCAGTCGGTTTGCCGGAGGTCGCAGGCGTCGGAGTCATCGGAGGGACCACGCTAGCGGACGGCGCGCGCGCTTGCGAGCGCCGCCCGAGACTGTGGCCGCGCCGCGCCGCAACCTTGCGCGATGCGCGGGGTTGCCGCAAACGGAGGTCCGACCCCGTCGGCTCGCCCCGGACGAGGCGCTCCCAGGGCTAGCGGCGCGCGTCGAAGCCGGCGCCCAGCACCTTGACCCGCGCGTCGAGCCCCAAGGACCGCCGGCGGTCGCCGAAGACCGCCACCAAGCCTTCGCCCAAGGGCGCGATGCGCGGCGCCACGCGATCGCCGACGAAGACCGTCTCCAACTCGTTCAAGAGGCGCGCCGTATCGTCGCCGTGCATGCCCTGTCCGTCGGCCTGCATGCGCCGCACGAGCGTCTGGTCGAGGCCGGACAAGTCGTCCTCCCACGCCACGGCGTAGCTGCCGTCCGCGAGGCGCACGACCTCCGGGAAGTCCTGCTCGTTGCCGAGATGGCAAGGACTGAGGATCGGCCCCTTGGGCTTGCCGTCGCGATCGTGCAGCCGCACGCACACGTCGCGCAGCAGGTCCCCGGGGTGGCCGGAGCACCACGCCACGGCGAACCCGCCATCGGGTGCCGGAGCCAACGAGGGATCCCAGTCGTTGCCGCGCCGCGACGCCTCGAAGCCGAACTGCGCGCCTTGGCGCTCGAGCCCCGCGCCGAACCAACGCGCCTGCAGGCGCCACCCCGCCGCGCGCGAATCGCCGTCGTGGCTGGTCCACGCGACGAGCACGCGGCCGTCGGTCATCTGCGCCAAGGTCGCCTCCTGCGCCAACGAGCCGGGATCGCTGGCGCGCTGCGGCGCGCCGACGCGGGCGCCGCGCGCGTCGAGCTTGGCGACGAAGGCCCCGTCCTTCTCGTCGCGCTGGCCGAACTCGCCGCGCGTCCACGCGATGGCCCAACCGGACTTCGCGGCTCCAGCCGCGCGCCATGCGATGGCGAAGGGCGGCGAGAGTGCCTTGCCCGCGCCGGACTCCTCGACGAGTTGCGGCTCGTCGAGCGCCGCGCCGTCGGCGCCGAGCACCTGCGCCCACAGCGCGGTGCGTCCTTCGTGGGTCTGCCGCCACGCCACCAGCACGGCGCCATCGGCGGACACGGCGGCATGCGGGCGATCCGCGGCGCCGGGCAGGACGCGCGCCTCGGGCGGGGCGCCTTCGTCCGTTGTGGAGCGCGCCTTCGGCGCCGGACGCGGCAGCGACATCTCGGGCCCCATCAAGCCCTCGGCGCCGACGGCGCGCACATGGATCCGCCCCGCGCCGAAGCGTCGATCGCCCCACGCGGCGAAGGCGCTCGAACCGTTCGAGGCGACCATCGGATGGAGCTGGTCGCTGCTGCCGATGTCGGTGTTCAAGCGCTTGGCGACGAGCGGCGCGCACGCGCCGGACTCGGACACTTCGAAGAGGCGCCCCCACGCGTCGGGATCTCCGGCGCGACGATCGGTCCAGCCGAACAAGAGCCGTCGACCGTCGGAGGCGAGGCGCGGACCTGCGGGTTGCACCGCGTCCGTCGGCAGGGGCTGAACCACCTCGCCCACGGGCTCGCCCGCGGCGGAGAGGAAGTGCAACGCCGGCGCGCTGGCGGCCGATGCGCCCGCCTGCGCCGCGCCGCCGCGGCCGCTCGGCGGCTGCGTGGCGCCGCGGCCTTGTCCCGGTCCCGCCTGCCCTGCACCCGCCTGCCCTGCACCCGCCTGGCCTGCACCCGCCTGGCCGGGAGCGGTCGGCGCGCCGCCACCCCTGCCCTGCGCGGAGGGCGCGATGGACGGCGCGTATCCGCCGAGGAGGGCGAACGGCGCGGGCGGCGCACCTGTCAAAATTCCTTGACGCCCTTCGCCGCGCCCGCGGGCCGGCCCTCCTCCGCGGCGGTCGGGGCGCGCGCGCTCGTCCGCGCCGCTCGAGGCGCCGGGCGCCGCGTCGACCAGCACGCACCACAGCCCCCGGACCTGCACCAGCCCCAAGGCCACGCCGCGCGCCACCGGCTGTTCGCGCACGACGCGCAAGCGCTCGTCGCACAAGCGCAGCACCGCGCCGTCGCCGTCCTGCACGAGCAGCGCCCAGCCGCCCTCCGCGCGAGCGCGCACGGCGCGCGGGATGCCGGCGCCGAGGTCGTGCGCCTGCCAACGCCCACCCGCCTTCGCGCCGCGCGCACCGCGCACGCCGTTCGCGCCGCGCCACGCCACGAGGAGCGTGCCGTCGACGCCGGGCGCCGCCGCCAAGCCGGGCTCGACCACGCCCTTGCCGATGTCGACGACCTCGGCCAAGGGATCGCCGCGCTTGTTGCGCAACGAGTACTGCACGCGGTCCTGCCAGACCCACGCGAGTCCCATGTGCTCGGGATCGATGGCGAAGACGAACGGACGCCGTCGATCCATGCCGCCGGCGCGCAACTCCGTCGGAGTCTGCGCCGGATCGGCCGCGAGGAACTCGAGCGGCGATTGCCATGCGCCATCGGGCCCGAAGGCGCGCAACCACGGCGCCGATCCTCCGCCGTGGACGCTGGTCCAGGCGATGGCGCCGCCTCCATCCGCGTACGCGAAGACGCACGGATCGATGCGCCGCGCCGTGTGCGGGGCGTACATGGGACGCTCGGGCTCGCGCAGGGCGAGGTCCTCGTCGAATCGAGCGACATAGATGCCCAAGAGCCCATCGCGGAGGTCGCGCCACGCGGCGACGAAACCGCCGCCGGGCGCACCGTCGATCATCTGCAGCTCCTGCAGGGCGCCCCCGACCTCGTCCTGGTGCAGCAACAGGTCGGCGAGGCGCACGTCTCCGGCCGGCGGCGGCAACCAACCCAAGGTCCCCAGCGCGGGCTGAAGGGGGTTTTGGGCCGCGGCGAGGGGTGAGAAACCGCCCAGAAGGATCGCCAGGGCGGCCAAGGCCGGACGTACGGATCGGGTGATCATGAGTGGACGGAGCTTGCGCCCGCGCCCGCGACCTTGAAAGGGGCACGGACGAATCTGAAGGGCTTTCCACGCCTTCTTAACCAAGATCGCCCCCACGATTCGCAAGTCCGTGGTAAGTCAGAAGCCAGAGGGTCGCAGGGAGCCTGCACTCCGTCGACGCCTCCACGCACCCGCACCTCCGGATCCACACCATGCCTCCTCCGACCGGCTCCAACCCCGCCGATGCGCGGCTGCACCCGTACCCGCGTCAGGCTGCATCGACCGGCCTCGTGACGGCAGTCGTGGTCGCCCTGTTGGTGGCCGCCCTGCTCGGCTACATCGCGCTCGTCTGATCCAACTCCTCGGGCGACTCCAACTCCTCGGGCGACGGCCGCCTCCCCGGCCGGGGTCCGCATCCCGAGCGCGGCCCGCCGCCTCCCCCCCTTCGGCAGCGTCGCTGAAAGGCTTTTCCGGGCTTGGCCTTGCGACGCCGCCACGCCCGGCCGAACGCAGCGTTTCGGGGTACTCTTCCGCGTGCGCGAGATCATCCTGGATGGCTGGCCGGGCCCCGAGGGAACCGCCTCGGGTCGCCTGCCCGCTTGCCGGACCGGGCGTGGAAAGCGCCCCGTTTCGGCCCCGCCGAGCAGGTTTGGAGCCATCTTCGGGGAACCACGAAAGCCCCTGCGCAGTTATAGAAGTACAAGGTCGCAGCTTTGCGAAGAGCTGCGCTCCTCGTCCCCTACCCACCCCCTCCGCCGAACGCGCCGTCCCCTTTGACGGCCCGCACCATGCGCAACCACCTCTCCCTCGGTCTGCTGACCGTCCTCGCCTCCACCACGGCCCTGCAAGCGCAGGTCGGCGAGTTCGATCGCGCCACGCCGCGTCACACCGACCTCCTCGCCGATTGGCGCGCCCGCCACGGCGACAACTGGCGCCTGCACGTCTCGCGCGAGAGTGGCTGGATGGAACTCCTCTCGGGCGGCCGCACCACGCCCGCCTTCCGTCCGACCGACGACCTGCAGTACGCCACCCTGGCCGAAGAGGCCCTGCGCGAGACCGAACTGTGGCACGGCATGGAGTCCTCGACCCTGAGCCTGGTCCGCGTCCTCCACCTGCCCCTCGGCATGACCGGCAGCACGGACAAGATGACCGTGCGCTTCCGCCAGATGGTCGGTGGCGTGCCGGTCGAGAACGGCTGGGCCAACGTCCTGTTCGCCATGGACGGCGCGGTGCTGTCCATCCACACCACCGGCGCGCCGCGCATCGCAGGCATGTCGACCACACCGGCGATCGCCGCGCGCACGGCCGTGGAGACCGCGGTGGCGCGCTTCCGCGCCGAGCTCGACATGGATCCGACGCACGTGCACCCGGCTGAGCTGGTCATCGACCAGCACGACGTGGACGGCGGCCGCCAGGCGCGCCTCGCGTGGAAGGTGAACGTCCAGGCCGAGCACGAGGGCCTCGAACCCGCCGGCAAGAACATGTACATCGACGCGCAGAGCGGCGCGTTCTACCGCCACACGGAGAGCATCCACTTCTTCGACGTGTCGGGCACCGTGACCTCGAACGCCAGCCCGGGCCTCAACCCCGACACCGCGGCGAACCCCGAGCAGCAGTTCCCCATGCGCTACGCGCGCGTGACCGCGGGCGCGGTCACGGCCACGACGGACGCCAACGGCAACTTCACGCTGGTCGGCGTGAACGCGCCCGTCTCGGCGACCTTCAGCTACGTCGGCACGTTCAACAACGCCCTCAACGCGGCCGGCGCCGAATACACCCTGACGACCACGCTCGCCAACCCGACGGGCAACGTGGTGGCCATGAACACGACCCCGACGGAGGTCGCGACGGCGCAGGCCAACGCCTTCCGCCAAGTCAACATCCTGCGCGACTTCGTGCGCGGCGTGAACCCGAGCGACTCGACCGCCGACTACGTGGCCACCGCCAACGTCATGGTGGCCGGCAGCTGCAACGCCTTCTACAACGGCAGCTCGACCAACTACTACCCGCTGGGCGGAGGATGCAACAACACGGCCTACTCGACGGTCGTCAACCACGAGCAGGGCCACTGGATGAACGACCGCTACGGCACCGGCAACGGCTCCGACGGCATGGGCGAAGGCAACGCCGACGGATTCGCCATGTACATCCAAGACACGCCGACCGTGGGCGCCAACTTCACCACGACCGGCGGGTTCATCCGCACCGGCACGAACACGCGCCAGTTCTGCGGCGACGCGACGCCGGGCTGCTACGGGCAGGTCCACACGGACGGCGAAGTGTGGATGGGCGCGATGTGGAAGATCCGCAGCCGCCTCAACACCTCGCTCGGAAACACCGCCGGCGACGCCACGGCGAACGCGCTCTTCCTCGGCTGGATGAACTCCTACAACCAGACCGGCATCCGCTCGATCATCGAGACCCAGTGGCTGACGCTCGACGACGACGACGGCAACATCAACAACGGCACGCCGCACTACGCCGACATCGACAACGGCTTCAAGGACCAAGGCTTCCCGGGCGTCGCGCTGCTGTCGATCAGCTACTCCAACGTGGCGAACCTGCCCGACACGACCAACCAGGTCGGTCCCTACGTCGTGACGGCCAACGTGTCGGCCAACCAGGCGCCCGCGCTGTCGAGCGTGCAGCTCTTCTGGCGCTCGGGCACCGGCGCCTTCAACGCCGTGCCGATGACGCTCGTCTCCGGCACCCAATACCGCGGCGAGATCCCGGGCATCGTCAGCCCCGCCACCGTCGAGTACTACCTGCGCGCGCAGGACTCGTTGGGCAACGCGGCCAACTTCCCGACCAACGCGCCGTCGACCGTGCTCGACTTCGACATCGGCATCGTGCGCATCCTCGGCTCGTGGACCTTCGACACCGCCTCGGACGAAGGCTGGACGCACGGCGCCACGGCCGGCTCCGACGACTGGCAGCGCGAGACGCCCGCCGGCGACACCGGCAACGGCTGGGCCGATCCCGGCAACGCCTACACCCCGAGCAACGCCTGGGGCACGGACATGGGCAACGGCACGACCACCACGACGACCAACGGCGCCTACGCCGCCAACCGCAACAGGTGGCTGCGCACGCCGGTCCTGCACGCCTCGGGCGCCACGGGCGTCAAGCTCTACTTCACGCGCTGGCTGACGGTGCAAGGCTCCGCCAGCGACCAGGCGCGCATCCGCGTCAACGGCACGCAGGTGTACATCAACCCGACGGCGAACCTCGCGGACACCGCGTGGAACTCGCAGGTGATCGACATCTCGGCCCTGGCCGACAACAACCCCGCGCTGCAGATCGAGTGGAGCATCCAGT
>JBKDQQ010000167.1:0-5767 GCA_046341775.1 Planctomycetia bacterium | reverse complement strand
TCCATGCAGGTGGTGCTGTTGAACGGCAGCGTTGTGACGGCGTCTGATTCTAGCAACCCGACGCTGTTCTGGGCGCTGCGTGGTGGTGGCGCTGGCTTCGGCGTCGTCACGTCGGCCACGTAGGCCATCGCGGTCGAGATGTTGGCCGCCAGGAACCCGGCGAGGGCGCGCGAGAGGAACAACATCCACAAGCTGTCCGACAACGCGAAGAGCACGTAGCTCGCCGCCGTGCCGAACAAGCCGCCGACCAGCACCGGCCTGCGGCCGATGCGATCGGAGAGTCGACCCCACATCGGCGCGACCAGGAACTGCATCGCGCTGAAGGTGGCGAACAGGAGCCCCATGGTCGTCTCGGAAGCGCCGTAGGCCTTCGAGTAGACCGGCAGCAGCGGGATGACGATGCCGAAGCCGAGCAGGTCGATCAGGACGACCAGGAAGACGGCCAGGAGGGGCCGCTTGCCGGCGGGCAGGGAGGGTGTGGAGGACATGCGCGCGGGCCCGAGGCGCCGCCGCGGGAGGATACTGCCGCGGAGGCGCCGGGAGAACAGGCGCGATCCCGCGCGTCGCAGGTCGCCCCGCGCGGATCCCGCTGGCTGGCCTGATGGCCGGCCAGCCCTTCGCAGCCCTCCCCCGAGGGCGCGAACGCGCCGCGCGCTCGGGAGGCCGGGCCGGAACGCCAGTGCGCTTCAAGTCCCGCGTGCGCGCCGGTCGACACCCAAGCGGGCTCACGCCACCACCGCCATGAAGACGCTCGCACTCGCCACCTTCGCGCTCGCTTCCGCCGCCTTGCTCGTCCTGCCCTCGGCGCAGGACAAGACGACCAAGGACGGACCGCTCGAACGGCTGTCCGTCGTCGAGCGCGACTTGGCGCAGGCCAAGGACAAGCTCGCCAAGCAGGAGGCGGAGTTGGCCGACCTGCGTGCGTGGGTCGCGGCCCAGCAAGCCGCGGCCAAGGTGATGCAGGCGACGCTCGACGAGTCGGAGAAGGCCGGCTTCACCTTCGGCATCAACCCTGAATCCCGCCATGCGTTGTTGCGCGGTTGGCGCAGCCAGTTGGATGCCGCGGGATCCGAGGCCAAGTCCGCGCCGAAGACGGCCGCCAAGGACCAAGGATCGGCACGCGCAAAGCGCCCCTGAGGACGATTCGAAGGCGCGATTCGAAGGACGGTTCGAGGCTGCGGCTCGCCGGCGCGGCACGAGCACGGGATGCGAGCACGCGCAGCAAGCGCCTGCCGGGAGCGACCCTGCCACCTTGCTGGGCGGCCATGCGCGCTGCCCGCATGCCCTCCGATGCGCGCCGCTTGCTCCCCAGCAACGGCCTGCTCCACTAGCCCGCGCGGGAGGGAGCGAGTACGCTCCCTGAGCCATGCTGCTCGTCCCCTCGCTCGCCTGCGTCCTCGCCGCCCTCGTCTTCCCCTCCGCCCAGGCACTCGCCGCTGCGTCGAGCACGCCGGTCGCGCTCGCCCAGGACGCCAAGCCGGCCGAGCCCAAGCAGGACGATGCGCGCGCCGAGCGCCAACGCCAACGGCGCGAAGCGGCGCAGAAGCAGGCCGAAGGCGACAAGAAGCTCAAGGAGTCCGCCGACGCCAAGAAGGCTGCGGCCACGGCGCCTGCGCGCGCGGCGCTGGAGGCGGCGCCCGCGCGTTGCGTCGAGATCCTGATGTCCCGTCAAGAATCCTTGACAGAGGGCGCGCCCAAGGCCGAATGGCCCTACGAAGGCGTCTATCGCGTCGCGCCCTACGAAGGCGAGGCGCGGGCGGCGCAGATCCCGCTCGGCTACCGGATCGGCGGCACTTCGATCGCCTCGACGGCCCTGATCCGCGCGCACGGCGGCAAGCCGACGGAAGAGGTGCAGGCGGCCCTCGAGCGCGCCCTCGACTTCGTGCTCGACAAGCTCGGCCACCCGCTGATGCAGCCCGAGGGTTGCAAGGGCTACGACGTGCGCGGCTGGGGACACGCCTACGCGCTGGAGTTCCTGCTGCTGCTCGAGCAGCACTCGCTCGTGCAAGGCGGGCGCAAGGACAAGGTCGCGAGCACCATCGCATGGTTGATCGGCGCGCTCGACACCATGGAACACGCGCAAAGCGGCGGCTGGAACTACGCGCGCACCGACGCGCCCCAAGGCGCGAGCCCGTTCATGACGGCGCCCACCCTGCAGATCCTGTACCAGGCGAAGGCCCAAGGACACGCGGTGCCCGAGGAGCTGGTGTCGCGCGCCTTGCAGACGCTGGAGGACTCGCGCGGCGATTCGGGCGCCATCCAATACGCCACGAACGCCGGCTCGAAGAGCGGCAAGTCTGCCGAGGAGATCCCCGCCGCCGTGGCGCGCATGGCCGTGGTCGAGACGACCCTGCACCTCGCCGGTCGCGGCTCGCCGGAGCGCATCCGCGTGGCGGTCGATGCGTTCTTCGCGCACTGGGAATGGCTTGAAGTGCGCCGGCGCCAGGGCGGCACGCACATCCCGCCCTACAGCATCGCGCCGTACTACTTCTTCTACGGACACCGCTATGTCGCGCAGGCGATCGAGTTCCTGCCGGAGAAGGACCGCGCCGAGCTGCGCTCGCGGCTGCAGGCGTTGCTGTGGGTGGTGCGCGAGGAGTCCGGCGGCTGGAACGACCGCGTCTTCGATCGCAGCGAGAACTTCGGCACGGCGATGACGCTCTTGGCGCTGCTGGAGCCGAAGAGCGCGCGGCCCACGGGTTGGGCGAACGGCGCGACGAAAGGCGTGACGAACGACGCGAAGAAGGCGAAGACCGGGACGAAGCCCGACGCGCAGGGCGAGCCGACGGGCGGCGCCGGCTCGGATTCTTGAGAGGCGGAGGGCGTTCGCGCATGGCGCGTCCCTCCAAGCGCTCGACTCCCGCCGCCGCGGAGGACGACGGCGTGCGCAGCGCGCCGACGCGCGCGACGCGGCGTCCAGCGACGGATGCGGCGACGAGTGCCGCGACGCGGCGCGGCGATCCCCTGCCGCGCGAGTTGCGCGAGCCCGAGCCCGAGGCGCCGCCGGTGCCCGCGGCATTCGCGCGCGCCATCGACCAGTTCTTGGCCGAATTCGGCGCGGCGCGGGGCGCGAGCGCGCATTCCTTGCGCGCCTACCGCCTCGACCTCGAGGACTACGCGCGCTTCCAAGGAACGCGCGCATGCCACGAGCCCGGATCGGTCTCGCCCCGCGGCTTGCGGGCGTGGCTCGCCGACCTCGATGCCCGCGAGTTGTCGCGCGCCACCATCCAACGGCGCTTGAGCGCGGTGCGCAGCCTGTACAAGCACATGCTGCGGCGCGGATTGGTGCTGTCCGCTCCCACCGCGGGCCTGCCCCGTCGGCGTGGCGAGCGCAAGTTGCCGCGCGCCTTGGCGCTGGAGGAGGTCGAAGCCCTGCTCGCCGCGCCGGATGCCGCGACGCCCGCCGGCCGACGCGATCGCGCCTTGCTCGAGTTGATGTACTCCGCGGGCACGCGCGCCTCGGAGGCCGTGGGGCTCGATCGCGGCGACCTCGACCTCGAGCGCGGCCTGGCTCGCGTGCGCGGCAAGGGCAGGAAGGAGCGCTTGTGCGTCGTCGGCAGCCATGCGCAGCGCGCCTTGCGCGAGTACCTGCTCGACCCTCTTCGTCCCGCGCCCTCGCGCGGCGCGCCCGACGCGTTGTTCCTCGGGCCGCGCGGCACGCGACTGACGACGCGCACCCTGCAACGCATCGTCGAGGACAACGCGCTGCGCGCCGGATTGGCGAAGAAGCCGACACCCCACATGCTGCGCCACAGCTTCGCCACGCACCTGCTCGACGCCGGCGCGGACCTGCGCAGCGTGCAGGGACTGCTGGGCCATGCGCACCTGACCACGACGCAGATCTACACGCACGTGTCGATCGAGCGTCTGCGCGAGGTGTACGAGAAGGCGCACCCGCGCAGCGGCGCCTGAACCGCGCCTCGCTCGGTGGTCGGGCCGGTTGCGCAACGGAGCCAGCGCATCCGCAGGGGAGCAGGACGCACGGCACGTGGCGGTCCGCTCCAGCCACAGGGCACGTCCGGAATCGGGGCACGTCCGGGGGGCGGGACATGCGCGGCGGCAGGGCAAGTCCGAGGGGCGGGCACGTTCGTGGAAGCTGGCCGCGCCAGAGGACGGGTGCCTCCGTCTGCCCGCGACACGCTTGGACGCCCCCAGCGCCAACCACGACACCTACAACCCTAATTTCCGTCAATATTATGCTTATCGATCCGATTTTTATGCTAAATAGACGACCTGCTCGCACAATGCGCCCGCGTGGCGCCGCGCGAGCCCGCCCGTCCCCTGGAGTCCCCACCACCATGGCCAACACCCCCGCCAGCCACGCTTCCAGCGCCACGCCGCTGCGCACCTTCCTCCAGATCCCCTACGACAAGATGGAGGAGCTGAACCTCGCCGCCAAGGCGCAGCGCCTCGACCGCGTCGACCCGGAGAAGCTCAAGAAGGAACGCATCAAGTACCTCGAGTCCGAGAAGGACATCAAGGCCGTCACCGTGTGCTTCACCGACCTCGAAGGCCGGTTGCACATGCTCGACTACGACAAGAAGTTCCTGCTCAAGAGCTACGACAACCTGACCTTCGACGGCAGCTCGATCCGCGGCTTCTCGGTGCAGGCGGAGAGCGACCTGCGCCTCGCCATCGACTGGGCCTCGTTCTACTGGCTGCCTTCCGACGTCTTCGGGGCGGGCAAGGTGCTCGTGTTCGGCGAGGTGCTCGGACGCGACGGCGATCCGTACGAGGGCGACCTGCGCGGCAAGCTCAAGCAGTACCTCGCCGCGCGCTACAAGCTCGACGGGTCGGTGTGCTACGCGGCCAACGAGATCGAGGGGTTCCTGTTCAAGGGTCGCGACGCCGAACGCCATTTCCACGAGACCGGACGCTTCGAGTACGTCTCGACCGGCGGCTACTACCACTCGTTGCCCAGCGACCCGCTGCGCTCGTTCATCGACGCCGCCGCCGAGGCCCAGCGCGCCATGGGATTCACCAACGAGAAGGACCACCCCGAAGTGGCGCCCAGCCAGTTCGAGATGAACTTCTCGTACTCCGAGGCGCTGATCGCGGCCGACCAGTTCCAGCTCTACAAGCTGCTCTGTCGCCAGATCGCGGCCCGCATGGACATGACCGCGTCGTTCCTGCCCAAGCCCGTGGTCGGCATCAACGGCTCGGGCGCGCACACGAACATCTCGGTGGGCAAGGGCAAGGTCAACCTGTTCCACGACAAGAAGGGCCAGGACGGCGTCTCGAAGCTCGCATGGCAGTTCATCGACCGCATCCTGAACTCCGGTTCGGACATGTGCCTCGTGCTGAACCCCAGCGTCAACGCCTACCGCCGCCTCGACCCGCACTTCGAGGCTCCGAACCAGATCAAGGTGTCGCCCGTCGACCGCGGCTCGATGATTCGCATCCCGATCGGCAACGAGAAGAGCGCGCGCATCGAGATCCGCTCGGTGGGTCCGGACACCAACATCTACCAGACGCTGTACACGCTGTTCCGGACCGGCTTCGAGGGTCCCGAGGCGGACGCCAAGGACGAGGCGAAGCGCACGCGCACGCGCTTCCTCCCGGACAACATCTTCGACTCGATCCGCATCTACAAGCAGAGCGAGTGGATGAAGAAGCTCTACGGCGAGCGCGTGCACGACAAGTTCGCCGAGCTCAAGCTGGCGCAGGCCGAGCGTTGCCCGAAGGCGCTGGGCACGATGGTCAAGGCCAGCGAGGTGCAGTTCCACCACGAGGTGACGAACCAGTACCTCTGGAACCACTTCTGATC
>JBKDQQ010000166.1:0-3714 GCA_046341775.1 Planctomycetia bacterium | reverse complement strand
GGAGCCGGGACCAGGGTAGGACACGACCTGCTTGACGCTCGGGGTCCTCGGGTCCGAGGCGCGGCTCGTCAGTTGCTGCACGAGCACATCTAGGCGCCTCTGCGCGGCGCGCGGCCACAGGACCCGCCCGTCGGCCATCGCCACCGCGCCTTCGAAGAAGCTGGCGGTGCCTTCGTTCATCCAAGTGGGGACCTGCCGGCCCTCGTTGGCCATTTCCAGCATGGTGGTGAACTGGTGGCTCGCCTCGTGGAAGAGCACCTCGATCATCCAATCGAGGTTGCCACTGCCTTCGTTGTCGCTGCGCGTGTCGTAGGCGACGACCTTCCTCTCGCCGGGGGACCAGTAGCCCGAGGCTCCCGGGGGGCCGCCGGCTGCGGCCATGCGCTCCTGCGTCCAAAAGATCTTGATCGTGGCGCGCGGGATCGTGATCCGCGACGCATCGCCGTCGAAGTAGACCTGCACGTAGAAGCGGTGCATGTCCTCCATGAGCACGCCGAGGCGTTGGACGATCTTGGGCTCGAGGTGCGCCTGGATCGTGTAGTGCTCGGTCTCGTGGAAGTACTCCTCGATCTCCGCAGGGACGCCGTCCTGCGGCTCCTCTTCTTCCTCCGAGTCCGCTTCGACCGCGTCGAGCTTCAGCTCGCTGCGCGCCGCGGCCAACTTGTCGCGCAGCATGGTGGCGCGCGTCGCCAACTCGCCCCGCGCCAAGGGCGTGGCGCGCACGAGCACCTCCAAGGCGCGGTCCTCGTGGCCTTGCGCGAACAACTGCTCCGCGTTCTCCACGAGCAGCTTGGCCGCCTTGGCCAGGAACTTGTCGCGCCGGTCGTAGTGCTCGTCGCACTTGGCGAGCAGGGGCTTGAGCGCCTTGGCGAGGTCCGCGCGGCCTTGCCCCTCGTGTTGCGCGATGGCGAGGTCGAGGTGGTGCGCGGCCTCGTCGCGTCGATCGAGCGCATGGAGCGCGCGCCCGTACAGCTCGTGGCGCTCGGCGTCCCCCGCGCGACGCTTGAGGTCCTCGAGCATCAGCCGCGCGCAGCCCTCCCAGTCGAGCGCGGCGGCGCAAGCCTTGGCCGCCGCGAGGCGGTCGGGCTCGTCCTGCAAAGCGCTCGCCCCGCCGAGGAGCGGCAGGGCGAGCAGCAGGGACAATCCGCGCAGGCGCAGGTTCATGCGAGTGCGAGCCGTCCGTCGGCGGATCCGGAGACCTCGCGGCTCACTTGGCCGAGGCGGTGAACGACGACGAGCCGGACATGTCGCGCGACTGCGTCATCTCCATCGAGCGCCCGCCGGCGTCGATCGACATCTGCTCTTCGCTCTTGAGCACCACTTCGGAGTCGAATTGCATGCTGCGGAAGTGTCCGTGCTTGACGCTCCAGAGGAGCTCGCCCTTGCCTTCCGAGGCCCACTCCATCTGGACCTTCATGATCTCGACGGGCATCTCCTGCCCGGACTCCTCCATCTGCTCCTTGACCGACTCCGTCATGTCCGCGCTGCTCTTGACCTTGAACTCGAGGGCGATGATGGCGCAGTTCTCGCCGTCGACCTCGCGCATGCCGGCGAACTTGGCCTTGACTTCGCCCTCGAGCGCGTCCATCAGCTCGCTCATCGAAGACAGGCTGTCGCCGCCCATCATGGCGCCGCCTTCGGATTGCTCCTCGGGCTTGAGCGAGAGGTTGCCGCATGGCGTGAACACGTCGACCAGGCTCTTGGGATCGATGGTCCACTCGTCGCCTTCGGCCACTTCCTTGCCGGGCAGCAGCGCGCGGAAGTCCGCGTCCTCCGTCAATTCCTCGAGCAACTCGGCGTCGGGGCCCTCGGGGTCGAAAGCGGTGGCGTACTCGCCCTTCTCCGCGTCCCAGGTCCACACGACCTTCTTGCCCTCGAGCTCGCTCTTGCCGTCCATGCTGGAGGAGTTCTCCTGCGACTGGCCCATGAACTCCATCGACATGCTCATGTCGGCCTTGGAGGAGATCTTGTCGAAGGTGCGCACGAGCTTGGCGGGACGGCCGTCGCCGAGCTTGACGTACTCGTCGACCACCGACCACGCCTGGTCGAGCTTCATGTCCATCTCGATCTGCGGCCCTTCGCCGGGCATGCCGGAGATCTGCATGCTGTCGAGGGTCAGGGTCGTCTTCTGCTCGAAGCTCTTCGTCAGGCTCGTGCCTTCGGCCGGCGCGAACACGATGCGCGTGGCGGGCGCGTTGCCGGCGAACAGGAAGGGGATCGCCGCGCAGGCGACGAAGAAGGGAGCGCGTTGGATCATGGCGTGCATCTCGCCGCTCGGGGGCGGCAGTGGGAATCGCGGGGCGCGGCCCGCGTCCGCGGACCTGTCCACCTCGCCGCGAGTATACGCAACCCGAGCGCGCCGAGGACGCCCTTGCGCAAGGCTCGCGTACAGGTCCGCGAGGTCCGCGCCGCGTCGCGCGGGAAAGCAGGCCGGCCGGCGCCCGCGCGCAGCGGACGCCGGCCGGCCATGGCCTGGCTGGGCTTCGTCGTCCCGCCTCAGGGGCAGAACACGACGCTCACGCCGTTCGACAGGTTGAAGCCCGCGCCGCCCGCCGCCGCGTTGCGGTACCAGAACTGGAAGTTCCAGGTCTGGCCGGCGGAGATGGGGGCCGGGGCCGTCGGATAGTTCAGGAGCTGGCGCGCGTCGCCGAGGAAGTCGGTCGTCGTGCGCGGGAAGCGGTAGAGCGACCCGCTGACGCAGCGGAAGCCGTTGCCGAATGCCGCTTGCGTCTGGCCGTTGCCGTAGAAGAACAAGCCCGAGGTGTTGACCGGGCAGCCCACGGCGATGATCTCGAAGTCGTTGGTCGAGATGTTCGGCGTGCCTTGCCACGACATCAGCGCGCCCGGACCCACCGAGTTGGGCGCGCCGATGCAGTACGAAACCGGCGTCGGGCACGGCGGAGCCACGCCTTCGATCCACTTGACGACCACGTCGTCGATGTTCCAACCGCCCCAGTTCGTGGTGCCGTTCGACTGGATGCTCCACTCGATCTGCAGCGCGGGGTTGTTGTCGGCCAGGGCCGAGATGTCGATCACCTGCGAGCTCCACGCGGTGTCCGCGAGGTTCGCCGTCGGGTTGATGTACACCTGCGTGCCGTTGACGCGGATGCGCGCCTGGTCGCTGGCGGAGCCTTGCACCGTCAGCCAGCGCTTGAAGTAGAGCTTGACGCCCGTGGCGCCCGAGGCGTTCAGGACCGGCGTGCGCAGCCACATGTTGCTGTTGGCGGCGTAGGCGCCGTTGGTCGTCGTGCTGGTCGTGCCGTTGCCCATGTCCGTGCCCCATGCGTTGCTGGGGCTGAAGGCGTTGCCCGGATCGGCCCAGCCGTTGCCGGTGTCGCCGGCGGGCGTTTCGCGCTGCCAATCGTCCGATCCTGCCGTGGCGCCGTGCGTCCAGCCTTCGTCGGAGGGCGTGTCGAAGGTCCACGAGCCGAGGATGCGCACGATGCCGATGTCGAAGTCGAGCACTGTCGACGGCGCGTTGGTCGGGAAGTTGGCCGCGTTGCCCAACGAGTCCTGCGCGCGCAGGTAGTACTCGCAGGTCGCGGGGCTGATGATGCCCGGGATCTCGGCGCGGTACTGGGTGCCGGAGACGAGCGTCATCGGCACGGCGTTGAAGGCGCCGGTGCCCGAGCGCCAGAAGAGCTGCACGCTCGACAGCGCGGGCGCCTGGTTGGCCGACACGTTGGCCGTCACGACGTAGGGACCGACCTGGTT
>JBKDQQ010000165.1:0-10810 GCA_046341775.1 Planctomycetia bacterium | reverse complement strand
CGCCATGGCGGTTGCACCTTCCTTGTAGCGGACCCCCTCTCGAGCCATGGCGGGGCCGAGCGCGCCGGCCCGCCTTGAAATGCAAGTTCCATGCACCGGACCGTCTGGACCCAGCTTGCGGCGAGGACCTGCGCCGGCCCCGGGCTACGCGTCGCAACCACAGACGACTGACCCTTAAAATGGGCACAAAGTTGAATTAAATGGGATTTATCTTCTGCCCCTTGCCCCGCGGCACACACGACTCGCGGCGACGGAACGCCGCGCCAGATTCCCCGTTCGGAATGGCGCTAGCGTCGGCTGCTAGCCCCTCGTGGACGTTCCCGTAGATCGCAACTTGCTGTCGAGCACATTTCAGGCTCGGCTGTTCGAACGCAACTGGTGGCACGGCCAGTTGGCGAGCCTCGGGGACCAGCCTCCGTCCGTGTTCCTGCACGAGCGCGAGGATCTCTCCTCCCCGCTCGTCGAAGTGGTGGAAATGCGCTTGCGCGCCCCTGACGGCCAACGCTTGGCCGGTCTGCGGGCGCGCCGGCGTTACGGCCCCCCTGCCCAGACCACGGTGGTGCGGGCCATCGGCCCGTCCGAAGCCCTGGAACCCGATCCGGCCCAGATCGAGGCCGGCAACTTCGAGGTGGTCGTCCAACTGCCCGCCCACCACAGCCTGCGGCAACGGGTGCTGGACTTGATCCTCGCCCTGCGGTTCGCGGAATCCGACCACCAATGCCGCAGCGGTTGCGTGCGGCTGCTACCCACCCCCGTCGACGAGGTCGCCATCGCGCGACGCTTGTACGAGGACGGCCTCGGGTCCCTGGTACGGCCGGCACGGCCGCTCGGCGATGGGTCGGGGCTGGGCACGCTGCCCTCGGCCTGATCTTCGGCGCCAGCCACGGCGAACGCCCTAGCCGCGCGACTCGAACACGCCGGTCGCCTTGTCCTTGTGGACGCCCTTCCAAGGCAGGCAACGACCGTTCATCGCGACATACACGCCATGCGGCAGGCTCTGGGCGAAGGCCAGCGCGCTGCCCAGGTTGAACAAGCCGTCCGAGCTGCCGAAGGTGTAGGGCACCATCGCGCCGGTCAAGACGATGGTCTTCCCGGGGTTCGCCTCGCCCAAGGTGCGCGCGGTCAACTCCATCGTGTCGGTGCCGTGGGTGACGACGATGCGCTCCTCGGGCGCGCGCAGCACCGCTTCCAGGACGCGCGCGCGATGCTCGTCCTGCATGTCGAGGCTGTCGACGAGCATCAGCGTCTCGACCTCGATCGGCAGCCGGCAACGTCCGAGTTCGAGCATCTCCGGCACGTGCGTGGCGCGGAAGTGCAGCCGCCCTTCGAGCTCGAGGTAGGCCTTGTCGAAGGTGCCGCCCGTGACGAGCACGCGGATGGGTGCCGTGACCATGGACGCGCATCCTAGCGGAACGACCACGGTCGACGCGCCATCGAACGACTCGCGCGACCAGGGCCTCGCGCTATCCTCCTCGCCGGCCATGGAGCTCGTCACCGTCCCCCACGACCCGAGCGACGACGATCCGGTGGTCCGGCGCGCGGCGGAACGCCTGCGCGCGGGGCTGCTCGTGGCCTTCCCCACCGAGACTGTCTACGGACTCGGGGCGCACGCGCTCGACGAGGCGGCCGTGGCGCGCATCTACGCCGCCAAGGGCCGGCCCGCGCACAACCCGGTCATCGTGCACGTGGCCGACGAGCACGCGGCGCGCGAAGTCGTGGCCGCCTGGACGCCGCACGCCGAACTGCTGGCGCGCCACTTCTGGCCGGGGCCGTTGACGCTCGTGCTGCCGAAGTCTGCGCGCGTGCCGGCGTCGGTTGTGGCGGGCCTCGACAAGGTCGGCGTGCGCGTGCCGGCGCACCCGGTGGCCTTGGCCTTGCTGCGCGCGGCGCGAGTACCCGTGGCGGCGCCCAGCGCCAACCGCTCGAACGAAGTCTCGCCGACGACCGCGCGGCATGTGGTCGATTCGCTCGGCGACGCGGACTTGCTCGTGCTCGATGGCGGAGCCTGCGGCGTGGGCATCGAAAGCACGGTCGTCGACGTGTCCGGCGCGCGGCCCGTGCTGCTGCGGCCGGGCGGGGTCGCGCGCGACGAGCTCGAGCGCGTGCTGGGCGTCGCCGTGTCGACGCCGCGGGAGGCGCATGGCGACGAGCCGCGCGCGGCGCCCGGCATGTTGTCGAAGCACTACGCGACGCGCGCGCCGCTCGTCGCGACTCCGCATGGCGACCGCGCCGCCCTGGAGGCGCGCCTCGCCGGAACGGGCGCCGGGCGATCGCTGGCCGCCTTGGTGTTCGAGTCCACCGCGCGCGCCTTGCCCGAAGGCGTGCATGTCGTCGCCATGCCGCTCGACCCGCGCGCATGCGCGCGACGCTTGTACGCGGCGCTGCGCGAGCTCGACGCGCGCGCGCCGGAGCTCATCGTGGTCGAGGATCCGCCGCAGGGCGTCGCCTGGGACGCGTTGCGCGATCGCTTGGCGCGCGCCGCGGCGGGCGCGCGCGCCTGACGCGACGGCGGTCGCTACTCGCGTCCGAGGTGCGGGTGGTATCCGTCGATGCGCGGCACATCGTCGTGCTCGACGCCCAGCGCACGCACGAGGCGCGCCGCGGCTCCCTCGCCCTCGAGATCGAAGCGCAGCTCGGCGCCGCGCACCGCGCCGCCGAGGTGCGCGTGCACCGCCGCGCCGTCGGCGGGCAGGCGCAGTCGCGCCAGTTCGCGGCCATCGGCGGCGAGCACGCGCACGACGCAGTCGCGCGGCTGGTCGCCGCCGGCGTTCGCCAGCCACAGCTGGTCGGTCCACGCGCGCACGGCGCCGGCGGGGAGCCGCCAGGTCGCTCCATCGCGCACGAGGCTCGCCTCGCCCAGCACCTCGCGATAACGCGCGGTCGTCCACTTGGGCGCGGCGGGATCGGCGCCGGGCGCGGGCTCGCCGGCCTTCTCGGCCATGTACGCGGCGATGCGCGCCGTCTCCTCGCGCGCGCCATGCTCGCGCTTGGCTTCGTAGTAGCGGTAGTACGCCTTCTCGTGTTCGTTCCAGGCGTTGCCTTCCCAGTAGTCGCCCGAGAACGGCACCAGCAGGTCCATCCACGCCGCGAGCCGCTGGTCCTCCTCGGGCGACAAGGCCACGCCGTGGTGGCCGGCGTCGAGGATGGCGAGCAGGCGGCTGCGCGCGGAACCGGCGAAGTACGGCGGCAATTCGGTGGGCCGCGACATCTTGCTGATCCAACTGACGAGCCCGGACTCGGGCTCGGCGTGCCAGTTGCCATCGTCGCCGCGTCGCGCCTCGACGAGGTTGAGGTACGAGCGCGTCCAGCGGCGCTTGTTGATGTTGCCGTCGTCGACAGGCGTGCCGCGCAGGTCCATCGTCCCCGGTTCGGAACCGTCGTGGCACGCGACGCAGTTGGCGTCGAGGATCGGTTGCACCTCGCGCGCGAAGCTGAACCCGCGCGGCGGACCCTGGAAGGGTCGCAGGCGCTGCACGCCGTGCTTCCAAGCCATGGTCCCGTCGTCGGCGAAGGGATGCGCGTTGGCGTCCTGCTTCTCGTGGCAACCCACGCAGCCCTTCTGCTCGCCGGGGCGCAGCGTGTCCCAACTGCGCGTAGTCTGGATCGCGCGCCCCTTGGCGTCGAGCACCTGCAGGTAGATCGAGGCCATCGCGGGCACCTCGAACAACGCGGACCCGTCCTCGTGGATGTCGGCGTCGCCGAGGATGCGCTTCACGTCCCAGGTCCCGTTGGCGACCGCCACCGGCGCGCTGTTCAAGGATCCACCGCCTTCGCCGTGGTTGAAGGTCTGCCCCACGCCGGCGGCGCGATAGTCGAGCTCGACCACGCGGATCGACTTCGCGGCGCCGCGCGGCACGCCCTCGAGCCCCTTGCCGCGGTAGACGTCGTGCACGTAGTAGGTGCCGGTCGCGCGGGAGTGGTCCACCGTGTCGGCGATCGTGGGCACCACGGGCTTCCTGCCCAGCGGAACCATGCGCGCCACGTCCAGCTCCGGATCGGCGTGCAGCAGCTCGCGCGCGCCGTCGGCGTCCATCCAGTACAAGCCGAAGCGTTCCATGCCGAACGCGGGGCGGTAGCTCGCGTAGAACTGCGTCTCCGACAAGGGGAACGGATGGCGGAAGAGCTCGCCGTCCTGCATCGCGACATCGACGCGTTCGTAGGGCACATGCCTGCGCGGTGCGATGAACTCCATGCCGACACCCTCGTCGCGGCCCTTCGCGGTGTCGAGCAGCACGAGCTTGCCCTGTTGCAGCGTGTGGTGCCCCGCCGCGATGGACATGGACTTGGTCGAGCCGGGCACGCCGCGCGTGTGCAGCAAGGAGGTCGGGAACCACGAGTTGCCGCCGTAGTGCACGCGCTGGTCCTGTCCATCCGGCCGCATCGAGAACACCGGGTGCGGGAAGTTCTGGCCGCGGTCGTTGTAGTCCCAGCGCGTGTACGCGATGCGCCCGTCCGAGAGCAGCGCGGGATGGAGCGCATGCACCTGGTCGACCGCGAGGCGCCGCATGTGCCGCCCGTCGGCGTCCATGCGGTAGAGGTTGCTGATCTCCGTCCACCAGCAGGGGACGCTCTGTTCGGGCCGCGTCGAGGTGAAGACGATGTCGCCATCGGGCAGGCAGGCGGGCTCGTAGTCCGCGCGGCCAAGCCCGCTGGTCAGTTGCCTCGTCGAGCCGTCGGCCAGGCGCAGCTCGTGGATGTGGTAGTCGTCGAGCCGATCCGACCGCTTCCACGCGAAGACCAGCTCCTCGCGATCGAAGGACAGGTCGACGTCGCGCAGCATCCCGTGCGGATCGTCGAGCAGCACGCGCTTCGTTCCATGCACGGCGCCGGGAGCGAACTCGAGCAGCGCGAGCCGCGCACCGGGCTTGAAGAAGCGCTCGGCGCGCGCGTCGCTGAGTCCTTCGGTGTAGCCGATGAAGCTCATGTGCACCGTGTGGCTCTCGGTGAAGGCGATCGGCCCCCACTCCGCCAAGGCCTTCCCGAGGCGGCGCGCTCGACGCGCGGTGGCCGCCGCGTCGTAGCCTTGGAGCGCCGCGCGCGCATCGTCGTGCAGGCGCGACAAGCCAGCGCCCGCCGCCACGCGCCGAGCCAGCTCGAGCCGCCGCCCGGGCTCCAGCAGGCCGGCCGCGTCCGCGCCGAGGTCCTGCAGCAACCAATCGGCCGCCACCGGCCAAGTCCGCGCGAAGTCGCGCCAGCGGGCATCGCGTTCCGCGACGCGCTCGGACTCGGGCCGTGCGGAGACGACGCGTCCGGCCGCCTCGAGGGCCTCGACCCATCCGGGCGCGGAGCGATCGCCTAGGACAGGCGCGACGAGCAGGCTGGCGAGGAGGAACGCGCTCATGCGGGCCATCCTACCTGCCGCGCGAGCATCGCGCCGCGTCGCCGCCCACGGGCGCGCGACGCGGCTTCCGGCGCGCGGGAGACTGTGCTGCAATCGCGGCATGCATGCACCCCTCGCGATCGCGGGCGCGCTCTTGTGCCTCGTGGCGGATGCGCCGCGCGAAGTCCAGACGCCCGCGGCTTCCACGCCCGCGCGGCGGCTCGATCTCGACGCCGCCTCGGTGACGCCCTACGCGCGGATGGCGCTCGGCTGCATCCACAAGGAGTACCCCAACAAGATCGCGCACGTGCTCGAGTCGCAGGACGACGTCGCGCCCCCGAGCAAGCTGACACCGGCCTTCCACGGATGCTTCGATTGGCACTCGGCGGTGCACGGGCATTGGATGCTGGCGCGGGTGCTGCGCACCTGGCCGCGAGTCGAAGGCGCCGACCAGATGCGCGCCGCGCTGGCGAAGAGCTTGTCGAACGAGAACATCGCCGCGGAGGTCGCGTATCTGTCGGCTCCCGGGCGCGCGACCTTCGAGCGTCCCTACGGGCTCGCCTGGCTGCTGCAGCTCGCCGCCGAGTTGCGCCAATGGGACGACCCCGACGCGCGCGCGTGGGCCGGGGCGCTGGCGCCGCTGGAGGCGGCGTGCGCCTCGCGCTTGCGCGAGTGGCTGCCCAAGTTGTCGCATCCGATCCGCACCGGCGAACACAGCCAGACGGCCTTCGCGCTGGGGCTGGCGCGCGACTGGGGCGTGGTGGCGGGCGACAAGGCCTTCGTCGCGCTGGTGGACGACACGGCGCGCGCGCACCACCTGCAGGACCGCGGCTGGCCGCTGCGCTTCGAGCCGTCTGGTCAAGATTTCTTGTCACCCGGGCTGGCGGCGGCCGATCTCATGCGGCGCGTCCTGCCGCGCGACGAGTACGCGGCCTGGTTGCTGCAAGCCTTGCCGGAGATCCCGCGCGACGAAGGATCGGCCTGGCTCGAGCCGGCGGTCGTCACCGACAAGACCGACGGCAAGCTGGCGCACCTCGACGGGTTGAACCTCAGCCGCGCCTGGATGCTCGAAGGCGTCGCGGCGGCCTTGCCCGCGGAAGACGCGCGCCAGGCCGCCTTGCGCCGGGCCGCGCGCGAGCACCGCGCCGCGGGCCTCGCCGCCGTGCTGGACGCGCCCTACGAGGGCTCGCACTGGCTGGGCAGCTTCGCCATCTACCTCGCCACCGGCCGCGGGCTCGCGCCCTGAACCGCGCGTCAGCGGTTGGGGCGTCAGCGGTTGGGGTTGGGCCCCATCGCCACGAGCAGCACGGCGCGCGCATTCGACGCGTTCTCAACTCCGTGCGGTTCGCCCGGGGCCGACCAGCACAACTCTCCCGGCCCGATCTCGCGGGTCTCCGCGCCCAAGGTGGCGCGCACCCGGCCCTCGACCACGAAGTAGAACTTGGTCGCGTCGGCGTGCGCGTGGGTCTTCTGCGCCTGGCCGGGCTCGAGGCAGTACACGTCGCAGAACATGTGGGCCGTCTCGAACAGGTTGACCTTCTGCAGCTTGTCCGCGGCGAAGCGGACGGCGCCCATGGCATCGACGAAGCTCATGCGCGCAGCATAGCGCGGGCGTGGACTAGGATGGCGGGGCCATGTGGCGACTCGAATCCAGCTACGCGCAACTGCCCGACGCCTTCCACGAACGCGCGACGCCGGCGACCTTCCGCGCCCCGCGCCTCGTGTCGTTCAACGAACCGCTGGCGCGCGAGCTGGGCCTCGACTTGTCCGGCGAACCGCAAGAGCGCGTGGCCAGGATCTTCGGCGGACAGGAACTGCCGCCCGGCGCCGCGCCGATCGCGCAAGCCTACGCGGGCCACCAGTTCGGCCACTTCGCCATGCTTGGCGATGGTCGCGCGCTGCTGCTCGGCGAGCAGCGCACGCCCGACGGTCGGTTGTTCGACATCGCCTTCAAGGGCTCGGGCCAGACGAGCTACTCGCGGCGCGGCGATGGTCGCGCCGCCTTGGGGCCGATGCTGCGAGAGCTCCTCGTAGGCGAGTCGATGCACGCCCTCGGCATCCCGACCACGCGCGCCCTCGCCGTCGTCGCGACGGGCGAGCCCGTGATGCGCGAGGGCATGCCGCCGGGCGCGGTGCTGACGCGCGTCGCCGCCAGCCACTTGCGCGTGGGGACCTTCCAGTACGCGGCCGCGTGGCACAAGCACCTCGTGCGCGCCCTCGCCGACTACGCCATCGCGCGCCACGATCCGCGCTTGCTCGAAGCGCCTCGTCCGCATGTCGCCTTCCTGCGCGCCGTCGCCTTGCGGCAAGCGCGCTTGATCGCGCGCTGGCAACTGGTCGGATTCATCCATGGCGTGATGAACACGGACAACACGAGCATCTCGGGCGAGACGATCGACTATGGGCCGTGCGCGTTCATGGACGCCTACGATCCCGACACCGTGTTCAGCTCCATCGACCAGGATGGTCGCTACCGCTACGCCCACCAGCCGGCCATCGGCCAATGGAACCTCGCGCGGCTCGCCGAAGCGCTGCTGCCGTTGCTGGCGCCGAAGGAGGAACAGGCGATCGACGCGGCGCACGAGGTGCTCGAGGAGTACCGCGTGGTGCACGAACGCGAATGGCTGGCGGGCATGCGCGCCAAGCTGGGGCTCGCCACCGCCGAGGACGGCGATCGCGCGCTCGTCGAGGAACTGCTCGCGCGCCTCCACGCGACGCGCGCCGATTGGACCATCGCCTTCCGCTCGCTCTCGACCGGAGCCGAGCCGCCGCTCGCCTTGTCGGTCGATCCGGCCCACGACGCGTGGCTCGAGCGTTGGCGCGCGCGCCTCGCGCGCGAAGGCCGCAGCGTCGAATCCGCGCGCGCGTCCATGGTGCGCGTCAACCCCGCCATCGTCGCGCGCAACCATCGCGTCGAGGAGGCCTTGTACGCCGCGGAACGACGCGCCGACCTGCAGCCCTTGCACGCGCTGCTCGACGCGCTGCGGCGGCCGTTCGATCCGATCGAGTCGGACGCGCGCTACGTCGAAGCTCCGCCGGCGAGCTTCAAGGACTACCAGACCTTCTGCGGGACCTGAGCGCGTCGCGTGCAGCGCGCACGGGGGCGCGGGTCGCGCGAGCCGCCGTCGTCGCCGCCAGCTCGTCGGCGTCTCGGCACCGGCGGTACTCGGACGGCGGCGCGCAGGAAGCGGTGCGCGTGACGATCTCGAACGGGAGGAGGTCCCCCTGATCGATTCGGGCTCGTCAGGCGCGCGAACTCGGATTGCAGGCTTGACGCGGTGCCTCGACTTTCGAAAGATCGCTCTCGTGATCAACCGCCACCATCATCGCCATCATCGCCATCCCCTCGCGGGCGCGGTGATGTCGTTGTCGTAGCGGATCCCTCGAGGACGACAACGCAGACGCCGGCCCCGCCGGCGTCTGTCGTTTCATGGCGGCAAGCGCGGGCGTGGGTCGTCGACCCACCCGCATGAACCCCACCCCTGAACGCCCCGTGCGCCTGGCCCTGCCGAAGGGCCGCATGGAACCCGGTGTCTTCGCCCTCCTGTCGGAAGCGGGCATCCGCGTCCAACTGGGCTCGCGCAACTACAGGCCCCGCCTGTCCGTGGCGGGCTTCGAGGCGAAGCTCCTCAAGCCCCAGAACGTGATCGAGATGCTGGCCGCGGGCACCCGCGATGTCGGCTTCGCCGGCGACGATTGGGTGCAGGAACTCGAGGCCGACGTGGTCGAAGTGCTCGACACCGGCCTCGACCCCGTGCGCATCGTCGCCGCGGCCCCGGGGGGACGGTACGACGCGACCGGCCAGTTGCGCGTGGCCAGCGAGTATGCGCGCCTCGCGCGCCGCTGGGCCGAACGACGCGGCCTCGACGCGCGCATCGTGCGCACTTGGGGTGCGACCGAGGTCTTCCCGCCCGAGGACGCCGACTTGATCGTGGACAACAGCGCGAGCGGCGAGACCTTGTCCGCGAATGGGCTCGAGGTCGTGGACGAGGTGCTGCGGTCCTCGACGCGCCTGTACGCGAGCCGCGCCGCGCTGGAGGACCCCGACAAGCGCATGGCCGTCGAGCGCATGACATTGCTGCTGCGCTCGGCGTTGGAGGCGCGCATGCGCGTCATGCTGGAATTGAACGTGGGCGCCGCGGACCTCGAACGCGTCGTCGAGGCGTTGCCCTGCATGCGGCAACCGACGATCGCGACCTTGTTCGGCGAGTCGGGCTACTCCGTGCGCGCGGCCGTTCCGCGCCACGACCTGCCGACGCTGCTCATCGAGCTGCGCGCGCTGGGCGGCACGGACATCATCGTCTCCAACCCGGCGCAGATCGTCCCATGAGCGCCGCCTACTCCGTCCCCCGCTCGGCGCAACCGACGGACCTGCACCTCGACGCCAACGAGGGCGCCCTGTGCGCGGACCACGAGGATCGGCGCTATCCGGACCTGCGCGAGCTGCGGGCCCGATTGGCGACGCTCTGGAAGGCTCGCGAAGAGGAGCTGCTGCTCACCGCGGGCGCGGACGACGCGCTCGAACGCGTGCTGCGCTTCGCGCTGCGCGAGCGTCGCGAGCTCGTCCTGCCCGTACCGGCCTTCGAGATGATCGAGCGCTACGCCCGTGGGGCGGGCGGAATCGTGCGCCCCGTCCCCTACGACCAGCGCGGCTACCCGCTGGAAGGCGTGCTCGCGGCGTGCTCGGAGGCGACCGGTCTCGTCGCCGTCGTCAGCCCCGACAATCCCACCGGCGCGGTCATCGCGGCGGATCAATGGGAGCGCCTCGAGCGCGGCACGCGCGGCATCCCCAAGCTCGTCGACCTCGCCTACATCGAGTTCGCCGACGACGACTGTGTCGACCGCGTGCGCGCCTGCCCCGACGCCATCGTGGTGCGTACGCTGTCGAAGGCGTGGGGCATGGCCGGACTGCGCATCGGCGGCGCGATCGCGGCGCCGGCGACCATCGAGGCCTTGCGCGCGATCGGCGCGCCGTACCCGGTCTCGAGCGCGTCGGCGCGCATCGCGATGCGGCGGTTGGCGGCCGGGCCCACGGGCATCGAGCAGGTGCGATCGGAACGAGCGCGCATGCGCGAGTTGCTGGCCGCCTTGGGTGCGCACCCCTGGCCGTCGCAGGCCAACTTCGTGCTGGCCGAGACGCGCGATCCGCAGTGGATCCGCGACGCCTGCGCCGGATTCGCGATCGCCGTGCGGGCCTTCCCTGGTCGGGCCGGACTCGAGCGCGCGGTCAGGATCGCCTGCCCGGGCGACGAAGCGGCCTATCGCAGGCTCGAGGCCGCGTTGGCGTGCGTGTTCGCGCCCGAGGCGCTCTTGTTCGACATGGATGGCGTGCTCGCGGACGTCTCGCGCTCCTACCGCGTGGCGATCCTCGAGACCGTGCGCGCCTTCGGCGGCGTGGCGGACCCTGGCGCCATCGCGCGCGCCAAGCGGGCGGGCGACGCGAACGACGACTGGGAGTTGTCGCGCAAGTTGCTCGCGGAACAAGGGATC
>JBKDQQ010000164.1:0-2023 GCA_046341775.1 Planctomycetia bacterium | reverse complement strand
GCTTCCGGGAGGGTGTCGAGGCGCTGCGCGAGGCGCTGGCGCGCGACCTGCGCTCGGCCGAGGCGATGCACCTCCTGGGGCGCGTGGCGGTGCAGACGTTCGACTTCGACGGCGCGCGCCGTGCGTCCGGCATGCTGCGTGCGCTGGGTGAACCCCATGCGCTCGCCGACCTCCTGGATGCGGAATCGGCGCTCCAGTCGCGCGATGCGGCCGCGGCAATCGCTGCGCTCGGCCCGCTCGAGGGGCGCATGCCCGCACAGCGCCAGGCGCTCGCGCTGCGCGCCGCCGCCGAGGGCATGCGCTTTGACGATGCCGCGATGGAGAAGCGCCTCGATGCGCTCGACGGCCTGATGCCGGGATCGCCGCTTGGGCACTACGAGTGCGGGCGGTTCCTGTCGCTTGCGCGCCAGTACGAGGAGGCCGCCGATGCGCTTGGCGAGGCGGCGCGCCGCGCCCCGGGATGGAGCGCGCCGAGCGCGGAACTTGGGCTGCTCGAGATGCAGTCCGGCCGCGACGCCGAGGCGCTCGTGGCGCTGCGGCGCGCGGTGGAGCTTGACCCGTTCGACCAGCGTGCGCGCCACAGCCTGACCCTCGCCGAGGACCTCGCGACGTGGACACGCCGCGAGGGCGAGCACTTCATCGTGCGGTGCAAGCCCGGGCTCGACGAGGCGCTGGCCACCTGGATGCCGTCGGTGCTCGATGCCGTGCATGGCGACGTGGCCGCGGCGATCGGCCACGCGCCGGCGCGCAAGACCGTCATCGAGCTGCACCCCGACCACAAGAGCTTCGCCGTGCGCATCACCGGCATGCCGTCCGTGCACACCATGGCGGCGAGCACGGGCCCGCTCATCGCGCTGGAAGCACCGCGCGAGGGCGCGCCGCAGCTGCACCTGGGGCGCTTCGACTGGGAAGACGTGCTGCGGCACGAGTACGTGCACACGGTCACGCTGGACCGAACCAGAAACCGCATCCCGCACTGGTTCACGGAGGCGCTGGCGACGCGGCTTGAGGCGAAGCCGCGCTCGTTCGACGCCGTGCAGCTCCTGGCGCGCGCCTTCGACCAGGACGAGCTGCTGGGGCTGGACGAGATCGGCATGGCGTTCGTTCGCCCCAAGCGTGCCGACGACCGACAGCTGGCGTACACGCAGGGCGCGTGGATGGCCGAGTTCATCGAATCCGCGTGGGGACAGGACGCGATCCGTTCCCTGCTCGGCCGCTACCGCGACGGCGCCACCGAGGCGGAGGCGTTCGCCGAGGTGCTCGGCATCGATCGCGACGAGTTCATGCGGCGCTTCCGCGTGCATGCGGAGCGCGACCTGCGCGCGTGGGGCATGCTGCCCGAGCCGTCGCTGTCGATGATGGTGGAAGAGGTCCGCGCCGAGACGGGTGCGGGCCCGGGTCCCGTCGCCATCGACGACGCGCGGCTTGCGGCGTTCCTCGATGCGCATCCGGAGCACCCGGACCTGCTGGAGATGTCGATCCGACGCGCCATCAAGTCGGCAGGCACGCCCGATGCGGCGACGCTCGACCGGCTGCGCGCCTACGCCCGGGTTCGCCCCGTGGATCCGTGGCCGCATCGCGAGCTGGCGCGTGCCGCGCTGGCGGCTGGCGACGGCGCGGCCGCGATCCCGCACCTCGCGTACATCGACGCGCGCGAAGGCAGCGCCCCAAGCTTCGCCCTCGAGCTCGCGCGCCTCGAACGGGCGCGCGGCGATCGCCCCAAGGCCCTCGCGCACGCCACCAAGGCCGCGCGCATCGACGCCTACACGCCGGCCACGCGGGAGTTTGCCGCGGCCCTTGCGGTGGAAGCGGGCGATCTCCGGGCGGCCCGCCTGCACGTGCAGGCGCTCGGCTTCCTCGAGCCCAACGAGCCCCGGCATCAGGCGCGGCTGGCACGGATCGACGAACTTATCGCCAACCCGCGGTGAACCCCGTGGATTCGGCGGAGGACGGACCGCCGAGCGGGCTATCTTGGGCCCCGTGACGCGTGCGCGCCCCGGATCGGTCCTCGGCTCCCTCGTGA
>JBKDQQ010000163.1:0-2174 GCA_046341775.1 Planctomycetia bacterium | reverse complement strand
ACGACGCTTGGCGGCGACTGGAATCCTGACGAACCGACCGGCTTCAAGCTGTACCCGTTGGCGTTAGAGCTAGTGCGCGCGTCGCTGGCGGACTTGGATCGGCGCAAGATCGCGTATCGCCTCGAAGGCTTCATGTGGCACCAAGGCGAGAACGACATGTTCGATGACAAGTTCCGCGCGAGCTATGCGAAGAACCTCGCGAACTTTATCGCGTCCTGGAGGCGCGACTTGCAGGCGCCGCAGTTGCGCTTCTACATCGGCGAGCTGTGCACAAAGACCGTGTGGGGCATGGACAACCGCGCGCCGATGCACGCGATTGGCCTCGCGCAGCGCGAGGTGACCGAGGCCGATCCGTACGCGGACTTTGTGCCTACATCCCATGTGGGTGTCGAGATCGGCGGCGATGCGGGGCTGCACTACCACTACGGAACGCTCGGACAGTTGGAGCATGGCGTGAACTACGCCGATGCCTACCTGCGCACGATCGGCAAAGAGCCCAAGCTTGCGCGGCCATTGGCGCGTTGGCCGTATGCGAAGGGCGCGCCCGTGAAGCTCTTCGTGCTGGCCGGACATCGCAACATGGAAGGCGAGCGCGCCTTCGTCCAACAGCTGCAAGCGTTGAAGGGCAAGGAGTCGCTGGCCAAGGACAACGCGCGCATCGCATACAAGTACAGCGTCGGTGGTGGCTACAAGGTGTCGAATGGTTGGGAGCCGCTGGGGCCGGCGGGCTGCTATGAGACCTTCGGCCCCGAGCTGAGCTTCGGCGCGGCGCTGGCGAGCGGGCTGGCGCGCAAAGGTAAGAGCGACATCGCCCTCGCGAAGTACACACACAGCGGTTCGCAAGTCGTCGATTGGACGCCCGAAGGCAGCGAGACCAAGTCGCGCAACCTTTATCCCGGCTTCATCGAGTTCGTGCGCGCTTCTGTGCAGGACCTCAAGGACCGCGGACACGAGGTCGAGCTAGCCGGCGTGTTCTATCACCTCGGCGAGAACGACATGTCCTTCGGCCCCTATCGCCGCAAAGCCGTCGGGCAACTGGCCGCGCTGGTCGCGCAAAGCCGCAAGGACCTAGGCTTGCCGTCGCTGTCGTGGTTCGTGAGCCAACAGCCTTCGCCTGACGACACGAGCGCCAACATCACCGAAGTCGCGGCCGAGTTGCAGCGTCTCGCCGCCGCGGACTCGAACTTCATCCACATCCAAGCCTTCGCCTTGCCCGGCTGGCAGACCGCGGGCACCGAGTCGAAGCTCGTCATCGCGACGCCCGGCATCGTGGCGTTGGGCGAACTGCTCGCCGAGGGCTACTTGCGGCGGCGCTGACGCGAAGCCGAGGAAAAACCACCTGGTGGCCACCGTGGACACGCATGGGCGCACGACCGGTGCATGGAGTGCGCGTCCGGTTTTTTTGACAAATGCGCCTACAACACGGCGACGATGCGCAACGGCCCTCCCGTGCCTCCCGCGATCTTCATGGGAAGTGCGACGATGAAGGCTCCGCGGGCGGGCAGCTGCTCCAAGTTGGCGACATTCTCGAAGCCGCAGATGCCATGCGCGGCGAAGATGCGGTGGGTTTGGAAATCGGTGCTCTGGCCGAAGTCGACGCTTGGGGTGTCCAACCCGACGGCCTTGGGACGGCGCTCGGCGGCGAGCCACTGCGCGAGCCGAGGATCGATGCCGGGGAAGTGGAGCTCGGGGATGGCTTCCGTGCCCTTCTTCGGCGTGCCAAGGCACTTCACGCGGTCGTCGTAATAGCGATCCCAACCGGTGCGCAGCAGGATGATCGCGCCTTCCGGGATGCGGCCGTGTCGCTGCTCCCAGGCTTGCACATCGGCGATGGAGACGAGGTAGTCGGCGTCCTCGCCCACGCGACCACTCACGTCGACCACGCAGCCCACTCCGACGAGCTGCTCGAGCGGAATCTGGTCGGTGGCGTGCCCACCTTCGTGGAAATGGACAGGTGCATCGAGGTGCGTGCCACCGTGCTCCGGCGCACGCAACGAGTTGGAGCTGTAGTACCAGCCGCCAGGGGTCCGTCCTTGGAACTGGACGGCCAGCTCGAAGCCGAACGGATTGTTCGGCCAATAGATCGTCTCCTCGTCGAAGGAATGAGTCAGGTCGACCCAACGCGCCGCGTCAAGCCGCGTCTCGTGACCTTGGCTCGCGCACGAGGCCAAGCA
>JBKDQQ010000162.1:0-3184 GCA_046341775.1 Planctomycetia bacterium | reverse complement strand
ACCTATGTCAACACCGACGGCTCCGAGCGGCGTGGCAACGAAGGTGGCGGCACAGCGACGACCAAGCTATTGCCGCCGACTCCGTCTATGGAGCTGCCGAAGGATGTGCAGACCATCGCGCAGCTGCTCAAGCCTGCGGGCTATGCCTCGGCACACTTTGGCAAGTGGCATGTGGGGCGCGCCGCGCCAACCCAAGTGGGCTTTGATCTCGACGACGGCGCGAACACCAACTCGGGCCCCGGGCGCAACAACCAACCGAATCCCGAAGAAGGCATCGCCATCACCGATCGTGGCATCGCATTCATGGAGGCGCAGGTCAAAGCGGGCAAGCCCTTCTACCTGCACTTGTCGCACTATGGTGGCGGCACCGAGGAAGAGGTCACTCCCGAGTCGGCCGAGTTGGTGGCCAAGCTCGCCGCAAGCGGCAAGCAACGCAACTCGCGTGGCAAAGAGCAGTACCTCAAAGGTGTGGTGGCCGATGTGGACAAGCAAATCGGACGCCTGTACGCCAAGCTCGAAGAGCTGGGCATCGCGGGCAACACCTATGTGGTCTTCACGACCGACCACGGCACGCAGGGCCACAACGCGAATCCCCCGCTGTCGGGTGGTAAGGGCTCGCTCAAGGAAGGCGGCGTGCGCGTGCCGTTCCTCGTGCGCGGACCGGGCGTGCCTGCCGGTCAGGAGACAGCGGTGCGTGGTGTCTCGTGGGACCTTGTGCCCACCTTCCTCGAACTCGCCAAGGTCGAGGTGAAGGATCGCTCCAAGCTGGAGGGCGGCAGCCTCGCTGGCGTGTGGCACGGCGTGAAGGACGCCAAGGTCGTGCGGCCGCGCGAAGAGGTGGTGCTGCACTTCCCGCACTACGACCTCGAAAACGGCGGTCCGGCGAGCGCCATCTACTTGGGCGTGCACAAGCTGTTCCGCAGCTATGAAACCGGCAAGGACAGCTTGTACGACCTCGCGCAGGACATCGGCGAGACACGCGACTTGTTGACCAGCGAAGACGAGGCGCTGAAGAAGCTCGGTGCAGAGCTCGGTAAGAAGCTCGACGAGTACCTCAAGGCCGTGGGCGCGCAGATGCCGACGCCGAACGCGAAGTACGACCCAGCGGCACCGCCGCCGGAGCGACGCGGTCGGCGCGAAGGTGGTGGTGCAGGTGGTGGTGGCCGCGGCGGCGGCAAGGGCGGCGCAGGCAGGAACGGCGGCACGCCTCCCCCTGACGACCAGTGAAGACCTGCAACAACAGGACTCACTCCATGAAGACTCAGCACAGCTCGGCTACTCGTGCGCGGTTCGTCGCCTGCCTCACCCTCCTCGCGGGCTTCACGCTCGCCTCGCCGCTCGTCGCGCGGCCGCACGACGGACACGACCATGCGCACGCGCGACCGGAACTTCCGGCGCGCACCTGGACATTGCTCGACGGCACGCAGCTCGTCGGCCACTTCCTCTCGTGCGCGGAAGGCCGCGTGCGCATCCAGTGTGAGGACGGCAGCACCGCGTCAATTCTTCTTGACGAGCTCGACGCCGCAGGGCGCGCCTTGATCGAAGGCGCGATGGCGGCCATCGAATCCCTCAACCACGGCATCCTGCTGCCGGAACCCGGCCCCTACCCGCTCGAAGACAAGGCACAGGCCGCCCCGGCGAACATGCCGTACGACGCGTTCGCGCCGGAAGTGCGCACGCGGCGCGACGAGCGCTGGCTGTATGTGGAAAGCCGCGGCTGGCCCGCGCACCCGATGATGGCGGGGATCCGCACATGGCAGCAGCAAGTGCCCCTGCCGCAACCCTACACAGGCGACAACGCGTGGCGCATCCCGCTCGCGCCCAAGCTCGCCGACAAGCCGGTGTCGGGCAAGACCGCGCTGATGCGCGGTGCCGTCGCGCTGGCGGCCAACGGCGTTCCGATCTTCAATGCGCTCAACAATCGCGGCGAGGACGCCTACAAGATCGGCGAACTTGACCAGTGGGGCGGCCACTGCGGTCGCAGCGACGACTACCACTACCATGCTGCGCCGCTGCACCTGCTGGAGACCTTGGGCAAGGACTCGCCGCTGGGTCATGCGCTCGACGGCTTCCCGCTCTACGGGTTGTTCGACCCGCGGAAGCCCGAGACATGTCCGCTGGGCGCGACCGACAAGCTCGACGAGTTGAACGGCCACGCCAAGCAAGGCGGGCTGTACCACTATCACTCGAGCCTCGAGTACCCCTACATCAACGGCGGCGTGCGCGGCGTGGTCGAAGTCGTTGGCGACCAGATCGATCCGCAACCGCGCGCCGCGGGCGTGCGTGAAGCGCTGCAAGCGCTGCGCGGCGCGAGCATCGTCGAACACAAGTCGACGGGCGAGAACGCGTGGTCGCTGCGCTACACGCTCGACAAGGCCGAGCACCGCGTCGACTACAAGAAGCTCGAGGACGGCCGCTGGCAGTTCGACTTCGTGGCGCACGACGGCGTGAAGCGCACGGAAGTCTACGGAGCGCAGCGCGCCGGCGGCGGGCGCGGCAACGAGGGCGGACGCGCCGGTGAAGGCGGCCAGGGCGGCGGCGAGCGCCGCGGACAAGGGCAAGGCGGCGGACGCGGCGGCCAAGGCCAAGGTGGCGGACAAGGTGGTCGCGGCGGACAAAACGGAGGCGGACAGGGCGGAGGCGGACAGGGCGGTCCTCGCGGCCCCGCCGAAGGCGGACCGCAGTTGCCGTGGATCCTTGCGCACGCGAGCGAGATCGATGCGAATGGTGATGGCCAGCTGGGGCGCGAAGAGATGCTGACGCAAGCACAGGCCGCCTTTGAAGCCTTTGACGCCAACAAGGACGGCGTGCTCGATGCCAAGGAACAAGCGGCCCGACCGCCGCGCCTAGCGATGGGTGGGTTCATTGGCTTGCACGCCAAAGAACTCGATGAAGATGGCGATGGTGCCATCGCACGCGCCGAGCTCGTGGCTGTTTCGACGCGTATGTATGCCAAGTCGGATAGCAACGGTGATGGTGCGATTGCCGGAGAGGAACTGACAGCTCCCGCGCGTCAACAGCGTGGCCAAGAGCGTGGCCAAGGTCGCGGTGCGGGTCGCACCAATGGCCGCGAGGCTCGCGTGGAAGAGGACTTCCATGACGAAATCCCCGAGCATCCGTGGGACATCGTGCTGGCGCGGCCAGGGGCCACGGACATGACGGTGAGCGTACTGAGCTGGTCCGA
>JBKDQQ010000161.1:0-11270 GCA_046341775.1 Planctomycetia bacterium | reverse complement strand
AGGGCCGGATCACGAACTTCAGGGCTGGATCACGAAGCGCAGACCGTTCGACAACGAGATGTTGTTCGGCATCGGCAGGCCGTTGTCGCGGCCGTACCACTGGGCGTGCACGACCGTGCCGGGGAAGAGCAGCGCCGGCGCCGGCTGCGGCCCCACCTGGCCGGCGAGGAAGGCGTTGAAGTCGAGGCGCAGCAGGCCGCTGCAGTCGTTCTGCGCGGCCGGATTGCCGCCCGACATCATGGTCGGACCGCGGTAGATGGTCGACTTGACGCACAACGTGCCGCCGAAGAACGAGCGCGAATCCGGGCCGGAGACGGAGTAGATGAAGCGGCCGAGCTTCTGGTTGCGCCACGCCTGGCCTTCGATGACGAAGCCCGATCCGGCCGAGAGGCTGGGCGTTCCGCTCCACGCCATCTGGGGCACGCAACCAGCCGAGCTGAGCTTGCCTTCGCAGTAGGTCGCGGTCTGCTGGCCCAGGTCGGCCATCCAATCGATGCGGAACACGTCCGAGCAGCCGTTGGTGTCGTCGGCCACGAGGTTGCCCGCGTCCGATTCGTAGACCACCCAACGGCCCGAGGCGCCGATGCGCGGCGCGCGGGCGTGGTTGCCGCTCTCGGCCATGTGGCGGCCGCGGCTGACGCGCGAGATCGTCTCGGCCTGCATGTCGCGCACGAAGACGTCGGCGAAGTTGTTCGTGTCGCCGGCGACCAGGTTCCACGACTCGGACACGAAGCTCAGGTGGCGGCCGTCGGCCGACCAGCACGGCTCCCACGAGCGCATCTGGCCTTCCGCGCCGGAGGCGGAGACCGAGACCCGGCGCGTGATCTGGAACTGCAGGTCGCGCACGTAGATGTCGGTCTGGTAGTTCGTGTCGGTCGAGATGAACGTGCTGGCGTTGCTCTCGAAGGCCACATGGCGGCCGTCCGGCGACAGGGTCGGGCGCGTCGAGGGGCCGTTGCCCTCGGTCACCGTGCCGCCGAGGCTGGCGCGCCACAGCTGGTTCCCGGCGAGATCGCGCACGAACACGTCCGCGTGGTTGTTCGTGTCCCAGAAGACCATGTTGGTGGCCTCGGTGTCGAAGGCCACGCGGCGGCCGTCGGCGGAGACCGCGGGGTTGCGGCAGTCGCGGTTGGCGTTCTGCGCGAGGTGCGTGAGGCTGCACAGGCGCACCGCGCCCGTGGCGCGCGTCCAGGCGTAGATGTCCACCGAGCTGTTCGTGTCGGCCGGATCGATGTTCGTCGCGCGGCTCTCGTACACCACCACCGAGCCATCGGCGCTGATGCGCGCGTTGGCGCTGTCGCCGTTGGCCGCGCCGCCGTCGGAGCGGACGCTGACGCACTGGAGCGCAGCCGTCGAGCGGTCCCACAGGAAGATGTCCTGGCAGTTGTTGCCGTCGCCCTGGATCAGGTTCGTGGCCTGCGACTCGAACACGACGAAGCGCCCGTCGGCCGAGATCGACGGGCGACGCGAGTCGCCGTTCGAAGCTCCGGTGGGCGTGGGGGCCGAGATGCGCCGCGTGTCTCCGAGCACGAAGTCGCGCACGAAGATGTCGCTCTGCGGTTGCAGGTCCCACGCGTCGAGGTTCGTCGCCGTGCTCTCGTAGACGGCGTAGCGGCCGTCGCCCGAGATGTCGCCCGCGCGCGAGGCCGAATTGCCCTGCGTCTCGACGGGGTTGACGCTGGCGCGTTCGTTGAAGACGACGAACGAGCCGCTCGACTGCGCCCGGGCGAGCCCGAACACGAGCTGGGCCGACAACAAGCACGCGAGCACCCAGGACGGGAGTCCTCGGTGCCTGGCCCCTTCCGCGGGGTCGCGCGCGGCTCCCGACCTGGTCGGTCGCCACGGATGTCGGCGTTTGATGCTCATGGAAACGGTCGGCGGAGAGCCGCGCGAGGTCGTCACCTCGCAGGGATCTCCGCCTGAAAACTACCCCGTGCTCCTCCGTGGGGCGGCGATGCCGGGAAAAACCCGGTGCACCGGGGAGGTGGAAGGATCTTCCACCTCCCCCTTCGCTCAGCGGCGCTTGGCCGCGCCGCGCACCACGCGCTCGGGCAGCAACCCCGAGTAGATCGCGTCGGCGCGTTCGTAGTCGCCGAGCTCGTGCAGCGTGTCCGCCAACTGCAGGCGGATCTGCTTGTCGAGCGGGGCGAGCGGCAGGGCGGCCTCGAGCTGCAGCGCGGCGCCGCGCGAGTCGCCCACGCGACGCAACGCGCCGGCGAGCTTCACCAGGAACTGCGGATCGTTGGCGCCGGCCTCCTTGGCGCGCGCGGCCAGCGAGCGCACGGTGTGGGCGTGGCGCGCCGGGAGCAGGTCGGCCCCGTTGGCGGAGTCGAGGAAGCCCTCGACGACGCGCGTGTCCCCGCAGCCCTCGTCCAGCAGTTGCTGGAAGCCGTCCAGCGCGCCGGCCTTGTCGCCGGACCACAGGCGGGCCAACGCGACCTTCGTGCGCAGCTCGACGTCCTTGGGAGCCTTCTCGAGCAGCTTCTCCCAGGCCGCGATGGCCGCGGGCCACTGGCGGCGCCAGCCGAGGATCTCCGGCAGGAGCCGTTGCGCGTCGGCGTGCGCCGGGGTCGCGTCGAGCAGTTCGCGGCAGGCCTTCTCGGCCTTGGCGAAGTCCTCGCGCGCGCAGTGGATGCGCACGATCTCCATGCGCGTGGCGGCGTCGAGCGGCAGGCCGTCTAGCTGGGCCACGGCTTCGTCGTAGCGACCGAGACCGGCCAGCAGTCCGGCGTACTCGCGCCGCAGCGGGGCGTGGTCGGGGTGGGCCGCCACGAGGCGCGCGTAGCGCTCCGCGGCTTCGAAGCGCAGGTCCGCCTCGACCAGGTTGTGGACGAAGAGGAGCTCGGCCTCGAGGCGCTTGGCCGCGCCGGCGCCCGCGCGATCGAGCAGTTGGAAGAGCCGCGCGCTCTCGACGCGGGAGGCTTCGTGCTCGCCGTTCTTGGCGAGCGCGAAGGACAGCGCCATCGACATGTCGGCGTCCTCGGGAGACAGGTCGACCAGCTTGCGCGAGACCTTGGCCATCTCCGGCCAGCGCTGGGCGCGCTCGAGGCTGTCCTTCAGCAGCACAAGGCGGAACTTGTCCGGCGCCGGCGACTCCATCGTCTCGCGGTAGATGCGCGTCAGCTCCTCGCCGTCGGACTTGGCCAGCGTCTGCTTGAGGTGCTCGCGCAGCGTCAGCTCGTCCGAGTAGGTGGCCTGGAACACGCCGTAGAAGATCGGCGCCATCGCCAGGGCCACGAACGCGGCCGAGAAGGCCGGCGCGACCAGCGGGCGTTCGCGCAGGCGCCGCTCGGGGCGCATGGCGGGCGTCAGCGCGCCGCGCTCGCGGTCCGAGAGCAGCGACTGCACGATGCCGCGGCCCGTGCCCTCGAACTTGGAGAATTGCAGCGCGCACTCCCACAGGTCCGCGCCCTTGTGCTCGAGCTTCTCGCTGCGCAGCACCTTGGCCCGTCCGCGCACGAGGCCGAGCGGCGTGGGCAGCTCGAACTCGAACTCGTCGACGCCCGCGGGGTCCTCGTGCAGCACGCAGCGCAGGCCGCCGGTGCACAGGTCGTGGGAGGTCGTGTGCCAGGTGCGCGGCGAACCGTCGCCCGCCGACAGGATGAAGGGCAGGTTGAACTCGGGCCGGTCGGTCTCGCGCTTGGCGCGATCCGCGGCCGAGGGGCCGGCGCCCTTCTTGCGCTCGGACTGCTCGAAGCGCGAGAACCACATCGGCACGGCGTACTCCATCGCCACGCGGTGGAGCGCGTCGCGCGTGGCGTCGTCGGTCTCGCTGAACTCGAGCCCGTGGCGGAAGCACTGCGGGCCCTTGCCGTCGGCGTACCCGACGCGGCGCTCGCTCGAGCGCACCTTGCAGCGCGCCTCGATCGGGTTGCCGAAGGCCATGATGCGCACGACGGCTTCGCCCGCCGCGGGCAGCGGCGCGTAGGCGACGAGGCCGAGGCCCTGCTCGTTCAGGTCGGTGGTCACGCCCCAGCCCGAGCGCGTGGCGCCGTCCTCGTCGACGCACTCCCAGCGCGCCGGCAGGCCGATCAGGTGGCGGTACGAGAAGCGGCGGCTGGGCGGCGTCATCGCGCGGCGCACGTAGTCCAGCGCGAGCTTGGCGTGGTACAGCACCAGGCCGCTCGAGATGCCGAGGCCCAGCCAGTCGATCGAGTCCTTGAAGAAGACCTGCATCGACCAGCCCCAGGCCAGGGCGACGACGCTCAGGCCGATCAGGAAGCACTGCGGGCCGACGAGCGGCAGCAGGCTCGCCTTCTGGCGGCCGCGCTTGTTCGTCACGACGAACTTGGACTTCTTGCGTCCGAAGGCCGCGCGCCAGGTGCTGCGCGCCTGCGTCCAGAAGCTCGCCATGTTGAAGAACTCGACGTGGCCCATCGAGGCCTGCCCGTCGGTCGCCTTCCGCATGGTGAAGACGATCGACAGCATGTACGCCGCGAAGATCGCGCCCATGACCCAGGTGAACTCGCGCACGGGCGGGATGCCGGTGAACAGCATCAGGATCGGCGTCAGGTAGATCGCCATCTTCGGGATGCCGCCGGCCCAGTGGATGATCGAGGCGAGGTACGACAGGCGCTGCGACAACGACAGGCCCTTCATCGCCAGCGGGTTGTCGTAGGCGAGGATCGACAGGTTGCCTTCGCCCCAGCGCAGGCGCTGCGTGTGGAAGGTCGTCACGTCGGACGCGCCCTGGCCGGCGATCATGCGCTCGGACACGTAGGTCGACTTCCAGCCGCGCGCCGCGATCTTCATGCCCGTGTGCATGTCCTCGGTGATCGTCTGCACGGCGATGTAGCCGACCTCCTTGAGCGCCTCGCGGCGGAACATGGCGGCCGAGCCGGCGAAGATCACCGAGTTGCTGCGGATCTTGCCCGGCTGCAGCACGCGGTAGAACAACTGGCCCTCGTCCCAGAAGCGGCCCTTGTCGTAGTCGACGACGCCCTGGAAGGTGTCGAAGTTGTAGAACGCGTGCGGCGTCTGGACCATCGCCAGGTCCTCGTCGCGGAAGTACCCGACGAGCCGCTTGATGAAGTGGCGCGCCGGCACGTGGTCGGCGTCGAAGATGATCACGAACTCGCCGTCGGTCTGCTCGAGGGCGTTGTTCATGTTGCCCGCCTTGGCGTGCAGGTTGTTGTCGCGGGCGATGTAGACGACGCCCAGCTCGTCCGCCAAGGCCTTCACCTCGGGGCGGCGTCCGTCGTCGAGCACGTAGGTGCGGTGCGGGTACTCCATCGCCACGCACGCCTGCAGCGTGCCGCGCAGGAGCTGCACGTCCTCGTTGTAGGTCGGCACGAACACGTCGACCGTGCGGCCTTCGAGCACCGGCTGCTCGGCGGGCTCCTCTACCTCCCAGATCTGGAGGAAGAACAACCCGAGCGACACGCAGCCCCAGACCTCGGCCAGGTACAGCAGCAGCGAGGCGAACACCGCGTAGGGGTTCTCGAGGTTGAGGGTGTAGAGCGCGCGGTAGACGAGATAGAGCACGCAGATCGCCAAGGTGGCGAGCATCAGCGGCTGACGGAGCTTCGATTTCATGGCGGTGGGTCCCTGGTGACAGGCGTCACGCCCTTGCCGTCCGCTCGGGGCGGACAGCGTCGGGGGGTGGAGGGGCGTGGGTGGGGTGGGCGTGTCGGATGTCGTCTGGGAGATCCCGTCGGGGGCGCGGCCACCATGGCCGAACCACCGGGTGCGGGGGCCGTGCACCGCTCGAGCGTCGCTGGTCTTTCGACCAAGGCGACAACGGGGGCGGAGTTCGGCCACGCAACTCTCCAACTTGGAGCTGGGTCGGGCCTGCGGGCTCCGGCCAGGTGTGCCGGATTTGCCCGTGAAAAGGCCCTATTTTCGGAAGTTGCTTCCGGCGGATCGCGGCTGCCGGTTCGACGACGAAAGGAATTCCCAATCAAGGCTCCAGCCGCGGGGCGCGCGCACCGTAGGCCGCTGGCCCAAGCCGGCGCGGCCGCGCCGAAGGAAGGAATTTCCAATCCATGGCGCGGCGCGCGCCCGCACGGCTAAAGGCCGAGGCGTCGCAGCTCCGATCAGGGACCCCGGCAGGAAGTCTGTCCCCGAAGCCGTCGCCCCACCGCGGCGGTCCCGACCCATGAGTCCCCATCCGACCACCGAACAAGCCGTGCGCTGGCTGCTGCAACGCGCACTGGCGTGCCTCGCCGTGCTGGCTCCCGCCTGCGCGCCCGAAGGCCCCGCCGATTCCGAGGCGACGACATGGAAGCCGGAGAACCCGGTCTCCGGCGACTTCTTCGTGCAAGCGCCCATCCAGGCGCCGCCGCCGATGGCGCACCCCGCGCCGGAACCCGCCCCTGCAGTCGCCACGCCCGCCGAGGTCGACGAGGCCCCGCGCACGAGCCGCGTCAAGGCGCGCGGGCAGCGGCCGCGCATCGACCCCGACGCGGGCAAGGTCGGCGAACCCTCGGCGTCCGCGCAGGTGGAGCGCGACGGCGGGGACGGCCGCGACGAACTGCAGCGCGACATCCTGCTGCGCACGGCGCGCAACGCGTACAAGCTCGGACGCCTCGACGAGGCGCTCTCGTTGCACGAGAAGCTCCTGAAGATGCATCCCGGCGACCGCGAGTCGCTGGTCGAGTACGCCGGCCTGCTGGTCGAGGCCGACCGCCTGAAGGAGGCGCGCGCGCGCTACGAGGAACTCGTGCGCTTGTCGCCCTCGGACCTCGATGCGCGGCGCAACCTGGCCGACGCCTACATCAACGGCGGCTACTACGAGGAGGCGGCCGAGCAACTCGAGACCGTCGTGCGACGCGATCCGGAGGACGTGGACAGCGCCGCGCTGCTGGCGCGCGTGCTGGCGTGGTCGCGCGACTACGTGGCCGCGGGCGAGGTCTGGCGCATGCACTTGCAGACACTGGACCTGCGCGACGGCGAAAACCGCCGACTGGTCGCGCCGGTGCTGCTCGACTTGCAGCGGCCCAACGAGGCGCTGCCGCACCTCGAGATGCTCGTGAGGGACCATCCCGACGAGGTCGAGTGGGGCCTCCACCTCGTGAGATGCCAAGCGCAGCTGGGCGACAGCGATGGCGCAGGACGCACCGTGGCCGGGCTGGCCGAGGTGGAGCCCGAGAACACGGGCACGCGCATCGAATTGGGCAACCAGATGGTGCTCTCGGGCCAATACAAGCTCGCCATGGGCGTCTACCAGCAGGTGCTGGCGGTCGATCCCGACAACCAACGCGCGCGCCTCGGCACGGCGGAGATCGCGCTGGCCGGATACCAGCCGGCGCCCGCGAAGCGCGTGCTCGACGCGCTGCGGCCGGAGATGGAGAAGGAGCGGCCGTTCCAGAAGGCCAGCGCGCGCTACCACGGCCTGGTGGGCGAGCATGGCGCGGCCGCCGCGCAGTGGGAGGACCTGCTGCGCGCCAAGGAGGACGACCATGACGCGCGCATCGCCTACGGCGAGCTGCTGCGGCAGAGCGGCGAGCACGAACGCGCCAAGAGCCAGTTCCAGAAGGTCGTGGGCGACTCGCCCGCCGCCGTCGAGGCGCGCCTCGGCTACGCGCGCGCCTTGTACGACCAGGGCCTCCACGAGGAGGGCGTTTCCGTCTGCCAGGCGCTCGCCAAGGAGGAGGACTACGCCCCGGAGGTGCTGATCACGCTGTGCCGCGGCCTGCAGAAGCTGGGCAACGCGGAGCAGGCCGAGCGCTTGTGCCGCGCATGGTTGGCGAAGAACCCCGAGGACACGGGCGCGCGCATCCAGGTGCGCATCGCGCTGGGTCGCGCCTTGCAGGCGCGCGAGCGGCCATTGGAGGCCGTGCGCGAGTTCCAGGAGGCCATGAAGCACCCGAGCGGTCGCACGCCCGAGTGCGCGTACTGGTTGTCGCGCTGCCACGGCGAGATCGGCAGCAAGAACCGCGCGCAGACGGCGCTGCTCGCCGCGCCCACCAAGCAGATGGGCGACGACGTGCGCGCGTGGATCGAGCTGGGCGAGATCGCGCTCGGCGAGGGCGATTGGCGGCGCGCCATCGCCGCGTTCGAGCACGTGCTGAGGTTCGAACCCGAGAACCTCGCGGCGCGGGTGCGCCTCGGCGAGGCGCAGAACATCGCCTTGGCGCGCGGCGAGAATGTCGACCCGCGGCGCACGCTGCAGCAGGTGGTCGCGGCGAGCGAGCAGAACTCGCGCGCGCGCCTCGCGCTCGCCCGCACCTGCATCATCGAACGCGACTACGAGGCCGCCGGCGAGCAGTACAAGCTGCTCATGGCCGCGGACGCCTCGAGCTTCGTCGCGCGGCGCGAATACGCCCGCACCTTGTACTGGAACCACGACTACGACGCCTCGTCCAAGGCCTACGCCAAGGTCGTGGACGCCGACCTGGCCGAGATCGCGCCGGTCGATCCGTTCGGCGAGGCCAGCGCGGCCAGCGCCTACAACGGCGGCCTCGACTACGAGGCTGCGCTCGCCACGGCGCGCGCCATCGAGCTCGAGAAGGAGGCCAAGGAGCTGAAGGACTACCGTCCGCGGCAGGCCGAGGACCGCTACCGCGAGCTGATCGGCGCGGAACCAGCCAACTTCGAGGCGCGCTTCGACCTGGCGCAGCTCTACCACGGCGCCGGGCAGACGCGGAAGGCGATCGGCGAGTACGAGCAGATCGTCGAGCTGTCGCCGCTGCATCGCGAGGCGCCGCTCGCGCTCGAGCACGCGCGGACGATGACCAACCCGCGCGTGGTCGGCGGGCTGTGGACCAGCGACGCCCGCGGCCGCGAGGGGCTCTACCAGATCGACTCGACCGAGCAGTTCGTCCTGTACCAGCACCCGATCGGCGACGCCGACGAGTACATCGGCGCGGGCTACGGCTGGCGGCGCTACGAACCCGAGGGCGACGAGCCGTTGCTCGGCAGCCTCTTCATCGGCGAAGGCCGCAAGAAGATCGGCGACCACACGGCGTTGTTCGCGCGCCTCGAGATCCCCACCTGGGACGAGGAGGACCGCTTCGATTCGCGCCTGCTCTACCGGTTGGCGATGCAGCACGAGACCTGGGGCGGCCTGCGGATCTCGGCCGAGATCTTCGAGGAGAACGTGGCCGAGAACGCCGAGACGCTGCGCGAGGACATCCATCGCACGGGCTTCCGCGCCGGACTGGCGTACAAGGCCTCGCGGCGCTTCGACTACGGCGCGAGCGCGATGCTGGCGGAGTACTCGCAGGCCGAGGACTACGCCGAGGACAGCGGCAACACGCGCTACGAGCTGAACGCCTTCGGCTCCTACCTCGTGTCGTTCGCGCCCCGGCAGCTGCAGCTGCTCGCGAAGGCCGATTTCATCAGCTTCGACAGCGACAACGACGGCATCGAGGTGCCCGAGAACCCGAACAACTGGTCGGGCCAGCTGGCGCACCCGTACTTCGCGCCGGGCGGCTACTCGGTGTACTCCGCCGTGGCCGAGTGGAAGCACTGGCTCAACGAGGACTACTTCGTCGGCGCCAACGAGTTCTGGTACTCCATCGGCCTGCGGGCCGCCATCGACGACGAGTCCGAGATGTTCCAGGAGTTCTGGGTCGGCGCCCACTACGACTTCGCGGCGTGGGCAGCGATCGACCTGCGCACGCAAGCCTTGTCGAGCGATGTCATCGACACCTCGTCGACGCTAGCCTATTTCACGCTGCGCTGGCCGTGACGGCCGGCGCCGACGCCGCACTTGGCACGCAACCGCACCCACGCCGGACACGATGGACCGCCGCGCATGCCTGGGCTTGTTCGCGCTGGGGACGGCGTGGCTCGCCTGCGGCTGCGGACGGAAGCCTGACGCCATGCACGCGCCCGGCAGCTCGAACGACGACGGCGCGCTCCCGCGGCGCGGCGTGAACCTCGCCGGCGCCGAGTTCGGCCACGACAAGCCGGGCTTCTGCGCCGAGGAGCGCGGCGCGTTCGGCAAGGACTGGACGCATCCGACGGAAGGCACGATCGCCTACTTCGCCCGCCACGGGCTGCGACTGCTGCGCGTGCCGTTCCGCTGGGAGCGGCTGCAACCGCGCCTCGGCCACGAGCTCGATCCGCACGAGCTCGCGCGCCTGCGCAAGACGCTGGACCTGGCGCGCGGCTACGGGTCGCGCGTGCTGCTGGACGCGCACAACTACGGGCGCTACGCGTTGAAGGTGGGCGGCGCGGCCCGCACCTGCCGCATCGACGAGGAGCTCGGCGGTCGCGTGCCGGTCTCCCGCGCGCACTTCGGCGACCTGTGGCGACGCGTCGCGCAGGCCTTCGCGCGCCACGAGGCGCTCGAGGGCTACGGCTTGATGAACGAGCCGCACGAGATGGGCGACGCCGATTGGAAGGCCATTTCCAACGAAGGCGTGCGCGCCCTGCGGGAGGTCGACGCGTCGCACCCGGTCTACGTCGCCGGCGAGCACTGGTCCTCGAGCTGGAAGTGGACCGAGGCCAACGGAGCCCGCGCCTGGATCGACGATCCCGCCGGCAAGGTGGTCTACGAGGCGCACTGCTACTTCGACGCCGACGGCAGCGGCACGTACCCGCGCTCGTTCGAGGCCGAACTGGCCGCCGATCCCGACCTGCTGGATCGCGGCGTGGCGCGGCTCGCGGACTTCGCGGGATGGTGCGCGCGCAACCGCGTGCGCGGCTTCCTCGGCGAGTACGGCGTGCCGCGCGACGACGCGCGTTGGCACGAGGTGGCCGAGCGGTTCCTCGCGCGGCTAGACGCGCTGGGCATGGACAGTTGCGCGTGGGCCGCCGGCGAATGGTGGGGTTCGTACCCGTTGTCGCTGCAGCCGGGCCACGCCTTCGTCACGGACGCGCCCTTCCTGCGCCGCCTCAAGCGCAAGCGCGCCTGAGCGGCCGGCCTCAGTCGAGCGCGATGGCGCGCTCGTCGCCCGAGGCCATGCGCAGCGGCCAGTCGTTCGCGGGCGTCCTGACCAGCGCCGGGCCCTCCGGCAGTTCGATGCGCGCCGTGCCGCCGGGCGCGAGGACGAGCTCGACCCTGCGTCCGTCCGCGCCCAGCACCAGCCAGCGCCCGCCGCGCGCGCTGGACGCGACCAGGAAGGCCGGATCGTGCGCGCGCAAGGCGACCACGTCCCAGCCGATCGTGTACTCGCCGGCGGGGCCGTAGTCCGCCAGCAACTGGCCGGCGAGCTTGGCTTCGTTGTCGTGGTAGTTCAGCGTGGAGTACGTCACGTGCGCCGGGAAGCCGGTCAGCTCTAACGAGCCGCCGACGCTGACCTGGCTGTCGTTTACGACGCCCCGGGACGAGCGCCCGTCGGTGGAGGCGACCGGGAGCACGCCGGGCCGCGCGGGGTGGG
>JBKDQQ010000160.1:0-23579 GCA_046341775.1 Planctomycetia bacterium | reverse complement strand
GTCCCGGACGAGCCGTGCTGCGCGCATCGGTTGGTTTGGGCCGACAGCGCCCATCTCCCTAGGTACGCAGCAAACTCTTCCGTGCGCGTAAGATTTCGCTGCCAAGCCGCCGGGCGGCTCACACAAGTCTCTTCCTTTCATGTACTTGTATTCATCCGCGCGGGCGCTACGCAGTTGAGCCCAGTTTGGCGCCGCACTGCGCGAGCCTGGCCTGCATTCCCTCACCCATAGAACTCGCCTTCGACGACAGGCCCGATGCCGCGGGACCGACCAATCCGTCGCCATCGTGTCCGGATCGATCTGAGGAGTCGGACGCCGGGTGTCGGACCCTCGCTGTTGGGCGAAGGGCCTGGCCTTGGAGCACCGCCGCAGTGGCACTGCGGCGGTGGCACTGCGGCAGGGCACTGCCGCAGAGCACTGCCTCGTGAGCACGGCCGCATGGGCACTGTCTCGGGATCACTGCCGCGAGGCATGACCCTCGGTTGGCACCCGGGCTTCGGCGCCGCGGATCCGTCGATACGCCGCACGCCCACGCCCGACCGCCTCCTCTGAACTGGTAGACAGCCGGTGCCCCCTCCCCACCGAAGGACAAAGCGGGGCTTTGACCCAAACCAAACGGACTGGGGCCGCGCTACCCGCCGTTCCGGCTTCGGGGTCGGCGACCGAACCGGCGCGGCCTGCGTCGAGCGCCGGAGGCACCCGCACAGCCAGGACGACTCGAAGCTCCCGAAGCACTCGAACCGCGCGAAGCACCCGAGCACCCGAAGCACCCTGAGCGCCCCAAGCACCCGAAGCATCCGCTCCCGCCCCGCGGATGCCGCCCGTGCGTGACGCTCGAAACCGACGCCCCCGACTGGCCGACCCGTGCCGCTGGGCGCAGACTCTTCGAGGCATGCGGATCCTGCGCAAGCTGCTGACGGGGTTCGGGGCGACCCTCGTCCTGTTCCTCGTGGCCGAACTGGTGGCGCGCGCCGCCGAGCCCGGTCCGTTCACCTTCGTGGACCGCAGCCCCTATCTGGCCGATCCGGTCCTCAAGCAAGTGCACCGCCCCGCGTGGGAAAGCCACTGGGACGGCAGTCCGTACGCCACCGACGACGCCGGCCGTCGCCGTTCCAGTTCACCAGCCGTCGCGCCCGGCGGCCTGCGCGTCTTGGCGGTCGGCGACTCGTGCACCTTCGGCAAGGGCGTCGAGGAACGCGACACCTGGCCGCGCCAGTTGGAGACCTTGCTGCGCGCCGCGCCGGACCCGCGCCGCGCCTTGGCCGTGGTCGACAACGCCGGCGTCAACGGGTACTCGGGCCGCCAATACGCGGAAGCGACGCGCCGCGCCTTGGCCGCCGCGCGCTACGACCTCGTCGTCGTGGGTTGGAACGCCAACGACTTCGACAGCGTCGTGCGGCGCGCCAATGTGCAAGCCTTCGAACAACAAGGCCTGCGCCAGGCGTTCTCCGACGACGCGCGCGACGCCATGGGGCGCTTGGCGCTCTACCGACTTGCGCGCGCCTGGTGGTGGCACCTGCGCCGGGAGGGCGATTGGTCGCGCGCCCGCGCCTTGGCCGCGGCGCAACCCGAGCGCGCCGCCGAAGACCAAGCGGCCTTCGAACGCGAGTTGGTGCACCTCGACGCGTTGCACGCCGCCTGCCAAGCCGCAGGCGCGCGCCTCGTCATGTTCCTCTTCCCCTACGAATCGCAAGTGCTCGGCGGGCTGCACCAGGACGAGTTGCAGCAACGCTTGGCCCAAGCCTGCCAAGCGCGCGGCATCCCCACCTTCGACCTGGCCGCGTCGTTCCGCCAAGTCGCGCACGCCACCGCGCCACCGATGGAGTTGTTCCTGCGCGGCGACCGGTACCACCCGCGGGCGGAGGGCTATGCGTTGGTGGCGGAAGAGGTGGTAAGGGCCTTGGGGGAATAGCACGCGGGCGCGAAGCGTGGGGGCGCGAAGCGGTGGGAGCCTGACGCATGCGCCGGAGGCGTGGCGCCGGATGAGGCCGATGGTACTTGCGTGCAGGCGCGAGCACGCGAGTGGGTGTGCTCGACCAGCATCGCAGGCGTCATGTCCGGATGGACGCGCACAAAAAAAACGCAGGTTCTACTGCCCGCTCCGGCGCTGCGCCTCGCGCTGGCGGCTACGCTCGCCGCGCCCGGCGCGGCGCCTCGCAACGGCGTTGTCCACGGCCAGCCGTGGTGAAGTGGTAAAGGATTAAGGCGTGATGCGCCTGGAGGGGCGGAGGCCGCTGCCACTGTCGCGGAACTCCGGCGTGTAGACGTTGCGGGCCGCCGATCCCGCGTTGGCGGGGGAAAAGCTCCAAAACCCGCCGCGAAGCACGCGGTTGACGGAGCTTGACCACAGCGAAACGGGATCCTTGCCACTCTTCTTGCGATAGGGGCCCCAATCGTAGCCGTCCAAGCACCACTCCCCGATGTTGCCGGCCACCTCGTGCAGCCCAAAGCCGTTCGCGGCGTATGTCCCAACCGCGGCGTGGACGACACTGCCGTCATCAAGATCGGGCATGTCCGCGGCATTGGCGGCTGCACCTCCCGCCGCCACGTACGACTTGTCCGCGACGTTCACCTTGCCGCGCAGGCTCTCGTATTCCTGGCCCGTCCACCAACGAGTCGAAGTACCGCCGCGTGCTCCGTGCTCCCATTGCGCTTCGCTTGGAAGAGACAAACCAAGATTCTCGAGAAGAGCGAAGCAGTCCTGCCAAGACACCTGTTCCGCCGGGTGCAGCAGAGAAATAGCAAATCCGCCCGGCGGGTTGTAGTAGCTCGGATTCACGCTGGCGATCCGTTGCCACTGGCCCTGCGTCATCTCGTACTTCGAAAGGAAGTATGGGCTCAGCTCGACTTCGTGCACCGGACCTTCATTGTTCGTGGCGGCAGGGTCGTGGTTTTGCGCGCCGGGCTTGTTTTGCGCGCCCATCCAGAACTTCCCGCCGGGGATCAGAACGAACACCAAGCCCGTCTCCTCGGTCAGCACGAGCTTCCCCTCCGCGCCACGCAACGCCGGCTCGCCCGTCTGCAAGTGCGCGAACTCCCACAACTGCGAGACCGGGTCCATCCCGATCGGCAGGAGCCCCATCTGCGGCACGATCTCGAGCTCGCCGTACTTCGGCGAAGACTTGATCGCCGCGATCGCTTCGTCCCACAGGCGCCTTGCCTCCGGTCCGTCGACACTGCGATCGCCGATCGTTTGCGCGAACTCATAGCGCTTGGCCACGCCCCAGCCGAAGGGCTCTGCCAAGACATCGTTCATCAAGCCGCTCTTCGGATCGCGCAGCTTCTCCAGGTCGCCGACCAGCTTCGACAGCGAACGGTTCCACCACTCCTGCTCCGGATCGTCGAACGCGTAGGTGCGACGCTCGTTCACCTGCGCCGTCAGCACCGCGACTTCCTCCGCCAGCTTGTCGCGCCCCTCGCGGCGTTTCGATGCCTCGTCCCCGCGCCAGGCGGCGACCGCCTTCTCCAGGTCGGCGGCCGACTCCTTCAGCGCGTCGCTACCCGGTTCCGACAGCGCCGTGCGTGCCTTCGACAACGCTGCGTCGAAGCGGCCCACCCGGAACAGCGCCCATGCCAGCGTGTCGCGGATGCCAGAACGTTCCTCCTCGCCCGCCGCGTCCACTGCGCGACGCGCCAGCAAGAACGCGCGCACTTCCTGTCCGAAAACCGGCTTCGCCGGATCCACCAGCAGCCTAGCGAGCCCGTTGAGCGCGTCGGCGTCCGACGGCAACGATTCCTTCGCCAGATCCGCTTCGACGCTGGCCTCGCTCGGCCAAGGCTCGTCGCCCAACATCCGCGAGCGCCACAACAGCTCCGCCTGCTTCGCCTGCAACTCGGCGTACCGCGGATGCGACTCGCGCTCGGCCTGCACCTCGGCTTCGCTCAGCGGCTTCGCGTCCGCGCGCAGCTCCGTCAACTTCGCCCGGTGCTCCGCGAGACTCAGCCGCTTCTTGACGCCCTTCGCCTTGTCCTCCGCGCGCCCGTCGATCAACTCGCTCGCGCGACGCAGCCAGTCCTCATACGCCGGAATCATCTCCGGATGCGCCGGCCACAGCTTCGACGCCTCCGCCACCAAGTCGTCGTGATCCTTCTGCGCCGACAGCGACAGCACGTCGTTCGCCTTCTGCGTCGCTTCTTCGGCGTTGCGTTGCGCCTGTTCGGCGTTCTGCCGCGCCTCGTCCGCGTTCTTGTTCGCCAGCGCCAAGTTGTCCTTGGCCGCTGCCTCACCTCGCTCGGCTCTCTGCGCTTGATCGCGGGCCACGAGCGCCACGCCGCTGATCAGCACCAGCGCGGCCGCGCCCACGCCAACGCCTACGCTCGGCCCCGGGTTGCGGCGCGCCCACTTCACGACCCGCACCAGCGTGCTCGGCGGCCGCGCCAGGATCGGCTCGTCCTTCAAGTGCCGCCGCAGGTCCGCCGCGAACTCCGCCATCGTCGCGTAGCGGCGATCGGGGTCCTTCTCCAGCGCCTTGCCGCAGATGATCGACAACTCGCGCGGGCACTGCGAGCGCATCTTCGACGGCTCCGGCGGCTCGAAGAACAGGATCTTCTGGCTGATCTGGTGCGTCGTGTCGCCCTCGAACGGGCGGCGCAGGCTCAAGAGTTCGTAGAGCACCACGCCCAGGCTGAAGATGTCCGTGCGATGGTTCAGCCCGATGCGCTTCGCCGTCACCTGCTCGGGGCTCATGTACGCGTACGTCCCCGCGAACTCGCCCGTCACCGAGAGGAACGAGTCGTCGCTCACCCGCGCGAGGCCGAAGTCCGTGAGCTTCGGAGTGTCGTCGCGCGCGATCAGGATGTTCTGCGGCTTGATGTCGCGGTGGATCACGCCCGCTTGGTGCGCGGCTTCGAGGCCGTCGGCGAGGGCGGCCACCAGCTCCGCCGCACGCCGGTAGTAGCCCTCGGGCGTGCGATCCTCGGCGCGCAGATCGTCGAGGAAGTCCTTGAGCGTCCACGAGCCTTCGACCAGCTCTTGCGCGATCCACGCCGGATCGCCGGAGCCGTTGAAGGCCAGCGTGCGCACGATGCACGGATGCGAGAGGCGGCCGCCCGCGCGCGCCTCGCGCTCGAAGCGTTCGAGCGAGCGCGCATCCACGCGGTCCGGACGCACGAACTTGAGCGCGACCGATCGGCGCAGCTTCTCGTCGTACGCCTCCCACACCTGCCCCATGCCGCCCTCGGCGAGGAAGCGGCGCAGAACGAAGTGCGCGACCCGCTGGCCCTCGGCGAATCGGCGGCCGGGGCCGCGCGGGTCCGAGCGCCGCTCGCGACCCGCGCTGGGCCCGAAGAAGTCGTTGCCTTGGAGCACGCGCTTCGACAGCAGCCAGTCTTCGAGCAGCGCCCGCACCTGCGCCCGCAACTGGGCATCGCCCAGCTCGCCCTGCGCCGACGCCCAGGCATCGAACGACTCGAGCTCCCCGTCCGGCCACTCATCGAAGAAGCGCGCCAGGATGCTCTGCGTACGATCGTGCGAGTCCGGCGCTGCTTGCGGGTCCTTGGCCATCGGGAGGGAGGCGCGCGCGACAGGGGGTAAATACCCTGCAGCCGCTTTCGAGCAGTCTCCCCGCCCGCCCCCGAGCGCGTCAACGCCCACCCCATTCCTGTGCTCTTGCGTCGGGATCCTCGCGCCGCGCCGCGCTCACGCGTCGACGGCGGGCACGCAACCTCGGACGCCTGTGTCAAGCGTAGGGCCGACAACCTGCGAGCGAGGCATCGAGCTGGTTTGCACCCTCGCGCCGTGGCGCGTCGCCCCCCACCTCACGGTCGTCGTCGCCGTCGAATCTGGCGGCGCATCACGCACCAATCGACGTCATGGGTGGTCGGCATGCGCGACCGAACTTGCTGGGCGGCCTTCGTCTCTCCCGCACGCAGCGACCACTCCCCCATCGTTCGCGTGGAAGGCGGACGCCGCGCACACGGTGGCCGTTCGTCGCCCAAGACGGCGCTCGCGCGTCGTTCGACCCGAAGGGACGCAAGAGGCCGGCCGTTCCGGGCGAGGCGGCGTCGCGCACGCCACGCGGACTCAAGCCAACGGGATCGCGGCCCGCAGCTTGTCCTTGATCGTGGCGTCCACGGCGCACACGCCGACTTCGCCGCAATCGATGGACAGCTGGATGCGGCGGTCGTCGACGAGGCGCGCCCAGGCTCGGCGCATGCCGTCGGACCAATCGATGTCGTCGAAGACCAGCAAGGCGCGCGGCGCGAGATGCGGCAGCAGTTGCTCGAAGTAGCGCAGGGTCGCCTGCTCGTCGTGGTGGCCGTCGATGAAGGCGTAGTCGATCGGAGCGTGGCGCGCCAGCAAGCCGGGCAGCGTGTCCTGGAAACGGCCCACGACCACTTCCACGCGCCCGTCAAGCCCTTGCTCGGCCAAGTGACGCCGCGCGACCGCGGCCAACATGGGAGCGCCCTCGAGGGTCCACAGGCGTCCGCCACCGCCGTTCGAGCGCAAGGCGTGGCCTTGGTAGCAGGCGGAGATGCCGAGGCAGCAGCCGAGCTCGACGCAGCGTTCCGGCTTGAACTCCCGCACGAGATGCCACAACAGGCCGGCCCACGCGGGCTTCTTGCTGGCGCGACACGCTTCGCCGACGGTGCGTTCGATGACGCGGCCCGCGGCCATCTGCTCCTCGCTGAACGTGGAATCCGGCGCGCCGGCGCCGTAATCGTCGATGCGCAACCGCTCCGAAGAAGTCGAGGCGCGGGCGCGCAACGCCTCGATGCCGGCCACCACGCGCGCGTCCTCGTCGCCGAGCCGCCGCTCTTGCGCGGCGCCGCAGGCGACGCCGAGCGCGCGCACGGTGGGATGGGGATGCGCGCGCAAGAGCGACGCCTGCCGCGCTCCGGCGATCATGGATGCGAGACGGTGGGGCCGCGAGAACGCCTGCCGCGCGAGGAAGGTCAGCATGGTGGCGCCTTGCGCGTCGGCGCCTCAGCCTTGCCCGATCGGAGCCGCGTCCTTGCGGTAGGTCTGCTGCACCTCGGCCGGGATGTAGGGCTTGAGGTGGTCGAGCTCGCTGCAGTCCTTGATCAGGCTGCGCGCGATGACCATGCGCTGGATCTGGTTGGTGCCTTCGTAGATCTGGAGGATCTTCGCGTCGCGGAAGTACTTCGCGATCGGGTAGTCCTCCATGAAGCCGTAGCCGCCGAAGACCTGCACGGCGTCGGTGGCGACTTCCATGGCGACGTCGGTGGCGAAGCACTTCGCCATGGCGGCCATCTTGCTGACGCTGCCGTTCTGGGCGTCGGCGGCCGCGGCGGCGGCGTAGACGAGCCAGCGCGCCGCCTCGGTCTTCATCGCCATGTCGGCCATCATCTTCTGCACCATCTGGTGGTTCGAGATGGGCACGCCGAACTGCACGCGGCGGTTCGAGTAGACGTTGGCGAGGTCGAGGGCACCTTGCGCCGCGCCGACGGCCTGGGCCGCGACGCCGGGGCGCGCCAGGTCGAGCGTCATCATGGCGTGCTTGAAGCCCATGCCCGGGCGCTCGCCGATCAGGTTCGACTTGGGCACGCGCACGTTGTCGAAGTGCGTCTCGACCACGGGCACGCAGCGGATGCCCATCTTGTCCTCGATCTTCTTGACCGTGAAGCCGGGCGTGCCCTTCTCCACCACGATGGCGCTGATGCGGCGCGACTTGGAGGTGGGGTCCGTGACGCAGAAGACCGAGTAGATGTCGGCGACGCCGCCGTTGGTCGTCCACTTCTTCTCGCCGTTGATGATGTAGTGGTCGCCGTCCTCGACGGCCGTCACGGCGAGCCCGGAGGCGTCGGAGCCGGCGTACTTCTCGGACAGGCAGAACGCGACGAACTTCTCGCCGCGCGCGACTTGCGGCAACCAGTGCTGCTTCTGCGCCTCGGTGCCGCCGACGAGGATCGGGAAGCTGCCGAGCGCGTTGACCGCGAAGGCCACGCCGAAGCCCGAGTCGGCCTTGGCCAGTTCCTCGGTCACGCGCGCCAGGGCGAGGATGCCGGCGCCGTGGCCGCCGTACTCCTTGGGGATGAAGGTCTTGAACAGGCCGGCCTGCGCGACCGCCTTGGCCGCGTCGTGGTTGTACTGCTGCGCCTTGTCGTGCTTGGCGGCGGCGGGGCGCACATGCTTGTCCGCGATCTCGCGGGCGATGGCGGCCAGTTCGTCGGCGATCGGGCTGAAGACGATGTTGTGGGGCATGCGGTGGACTCCATGCACGCGGCATCCGATGCGGTGCTCGCGGCCCCGCAGTATAGGAAACGCGACGGCCCGCGCGCACCTGCCGGCCGCGCGCGAGGCGCCTAGCGGCCCGGATCGCGGCGCCAGACGAGGATCTGGCGCGGAGCCTCGGGTCCGAAGGGCTCGCCCGCGAAGCCGCCGAGGCGCCGCTCGAGGCGCAGTCCGAGGGCGCGCAGCGGAGCTTCCAGGTCGTCGGCCGTCCACAGCCTGACGCGCTCGGTCCAGGCGTCCTCGACGCCGGATGGCTCGATCCAGCGCACGTGCTTCCGGACCACCGAGCCGCCTTCGAGCAGCTCGCGGCGCTCCTCGATGCGCGCGCCGGCGTGCTCGCGCGTCGAATGCGGCACGAGCGCGCGCCGCAGCAGGTCGGGGTTGGCGAGGTCCAGGGTCCACGCGCCGCCCTGGCGCAGCACGCGCGCCACCTCGGCGGCGACCGTCAAATCGCCTTGACGGTCGAAGTACCCGAAGGAGGTGAACAACTGGACCACGCCGTCGAACTCCCCCGCCGCGAAGGGCAGGGCGCGCGCGTCGCCCTGCGACAAGCGCCCGCGCAGCAGGCCCGCCTGGTCGAGCTCGCCGGCGCGATCCAGGAGCTCCTGCGACCAGTCGAGGCCGCGCACGTCGACGCCGCGCTCGGCCATGGCGAGCGCGTGGCGCCCTTGGCCGCAGCACAAATCCAGCACGCGGCCGGAGACCAGGCCTTCGGCCTCGAGGAACGCCACCTCCGCGCGCGCCGCGGCGAGGTCGCGGTGGGCGTACAGCTCGAGGTAGCGCCGGCGGAAGGCCTTGCGCCACCAATCGCCCTGCGTCCCGGGATCGTCCACGGCGGCGCGCTCAACGCTCGGCCGCCAGCGGCTGGCTCTCGAGCTCGAAGCGCAACTGGCGCGCGCCGGGCGCGACGAGGCGGCGCTGGCTCGCGCTGCCGGGTTCGTTCGTGGAGGGCACCCCGTCGGGATCGTGGCGCGCCTCGAGCACGAAGCTCTCGCCCGCGCCGACGAGCTGGTCGGGCTCGAAGCGGAAGGCGAGCTCGCGCCGCGCGCCGAGGTCGGCCACCACCGGATCGGCGAGGTCGCGCGCCACCAAGGCCAGCAAGCGCCCCTCGCGCGTGCGGGCCAGCACCGAGATGGTCCCCTCGGAGCCGGGAGGCGCAAGCAGCACGACCAGCCCGTCGACGCCCGCGGCGACGAGGCGGGGCTCGGGGGCGGGCGGTTCCTGGCTGCACGAAAGGCAGGCCGCGACGAGGATCAGGTGGCGCAGGCGGAGCACTGTGGTCGGGGGATTGTATACGCTCGCGGCCCGGGATCCCTCCTCCGCCGTGAGCCGCACGCACGACGCACGCCTCTTGTACGACCGCCGCGCCAAGGAGGAGCGCGAGGCGCTGGACCTCGCGCCGTACGCCTTCCGCTCGGCGCGGAGCAAGGGGCGGGCTCGCCCCGAGCCGCCCGACGAGCTGCGCACCGAGTTCGAGCGCGACCGCGACCGCATCGTGCACAGCACCGCGTTCCGGCGGCTGATGTACAAGACGCAGGTCTTCGTCAACCGCTTCGGCGACCAGTACAGGACGCGCCTGTCGCACAGCCTCGAGGTGGCGCAAGTGGCGCGCAGCGTCGGCAGCGCGCTGGGCTTGAACGTCGACTTGTGCGAGGCCTTGGCGCTGGCGCACGACCTCGGGCACCCGCCCTTCGGCCACCGCGGCGAGGTGGCGCTGGACGAGGTCATGCGTCCTTGGGGCGGCTTCCGGCACAACGCGCAGGTGCTGCGCGTCGTCGATCGGCTCGAGCGGCGCAGCCCCGACTACCCGGGGCTCAACTTGACCCGCGAGCTGCGCGAGTCGCTGCTCAAGCACGAGTCGCAGGAGGACTGGCCGGCGGAGTTCGAGCCGCGGCCGCGCCACCCCTACCTCGAGGCGCAGGTCGTCGACCTCGCCGATTCGACCGCCTACGACGCGCACGACATCGAGGACGGGCTGTTCGCGCGCATGTTCACCGAGGCGCAGTTGTACGAGGACAGCGCGCTCTGGCGCCGCGCCGTGGCCGAAGTGGAGGCGCGCCATCCGGGCTTCCTCGCGGGCACCGACGACATGAAGCTGCGCGTGCGGCGCGCCACGAACCAGCTCCTGAAGATCAAGATCGAGGACCTGATCCGCAGCACGCACGACCGCTTGGCGGCCTTGGGCCTGGTCGATCCCGAGCAGGCGCGCGCGCGCCACGAGTTGACCGTCGACCACGGGCCGCTGCTCTCGCCGGAGGTCGCGGAGCTGGAGCGCACGATGCACAAGCGCTTCTACCGCCACGAGATGCTGGTGCGGTTCTCCGCCTACGCGCGCGGCGTGCTGGGCGCGCTGTTCGAGGCCTACGCGACGCGGCGCGAGGAGATGCCGCCCTGGTACCGCGGCTGGGCGGACGAGGTCGGGCTGGAGCGGGCCGTGTGCGACTACATCGCCGGCATGACCGACCGCCATGCCGAACGCGAGCACCTGCGCCTCGTCGGACCCCTGCCGCAATGACGCGCGAACCGCCCGAATTGCCGCATGCCTTCGCGCGACCGGAGCTGCTCGAGCTGGCCCTGACGCATGGCTCGCTGGGAGCGCAGCGCGACAACGAGCGCCTCGAGTTCCTCGGCGACGCGGTGCTGGACCTGGTGGTGGCGGAGGCGCTGCACGAGCTCGAACCGCCGCTGGACGAAGGGCCGATGACCGTGCTGAAGGCCGATCTCGTCTCGCGCCGCGCGCTGGCGGTGGTGGCGCGCGAGCTGAAGTTGGATGCGCGCGCGCGCATCGGCCCCGGCCTCGCAGGCCAGGCCCTGCCGGATTCGGTGCTGGCGAACCTGTACGAAGCGCTGGTGGGCGCCGTGCACCTCGATGGCGGCCTCCCGGCCGCGCGCGCCTTCGTCCGCGCGACCTTGCAGGCCGCGCTGGAGCGCGCCGGCCGCGAACGCAGCGCCGCGAATCCCAAGCAGGAGCTGCAGATCCTGCTGCAGCAATCGGCGCGCGCCTTGCCGCGCTACACGCTGCTCGAGACGCGCGGCGCGGCGCACGAGCGCGTGTTCCGCGTGGCGGCCGAAGTCGACGGCGAGGCGCATCCCGCGGCCTGGGGTCGCACCTTGCGCGAGGCCGAGACATGGGCTGCGCACGAAGCGCTCGGCGTGCTACGCGCGCGCGCGCGGGAAGCCGCCGCGCGGGAGGACGCGTCGTGAGCGCCGCCGCCCAGGCCGCGACGCCCGTGGTGGTCGACGCGGCGACCCTCGCGCCGGACGCGGCCCTCGAGTCGCTCGCCAAGGAACTGGCGCGCGGCCGGGCCGCCGCGGGCAACTGCTGGGGCGCGGCGCAGGCGCTGGTCGTCGCGCGCCTCGTCGCGCGCACGCGCCACGCGTGGTGCGTCGTCGCCTCCACCGACGCCGAGGCCGCCGGCGTGGCGGAGGACCTGGCCGCGTTCGGCGTCGAGGCGCTGCTCGTCCCCTCGCGCGGCGAAGCCGACGCCGAAGGCGTGCGGCGCCGCCTGCAGGCCGCGCAGCAGTTGTCCGCGCCCGACGAGCGCCGTCCGCGCGTGGTCGTGGCCTCCTTGCTGTCGACGCTCGAGCCGTTGCCTTCGCCGCGCGAAGTCGAGTCCAAGTGGCTGCACCTCCAGGTCGGAGCGCAACTGGACCTCGAAGCGTTGCTGGCGCGGCTCGTAGAAGCGGGATTCGCGCGCACGCCGCTGGCGGAGAAGCCCGGCGAGGCTTCGCTGCGCGGCGAGATCCTCGACATCTATCCGTTCGCCAGCGAACTGCCTCTGCGCCTCGAGACCTTCGATGGCGCCATCGAGTCGCTGCGCACCTTCGATCCGCTCGACCAGCGCAGCGTCGAGCGCCTGTCGCAAGCGGCGGTGTGCCTCGCCTCGGACGCCGGCGGCGTCGAGGACGGCGAAGGCGCGCAGTTCGTCGAACTGCTGCCGAAGGACCTGGTGTGGGCGCGCATCGAACCGATGCGCATCGAAGACCGCGCCGAGGGCCTGCGCATCCGTTCGCCCAGCCACCAGCGCGCGTTGATGCGGATCGAACAGTCGCTGGAAGGCCGGCGACGCTTCGATGTGCAGAGCCTTCCGGCGCAGGTCAACCTCGACACGCGCTCGGTGCAGGCGTTGGCCGTGGGCGTCAAGGACGCGCCCGCGGCGCTGCTGGAGGTGGGCAAGGACGGCGCGCGCATCGTCGTCCTGTGCCGCACCGAAGTCGAGCGCTCGCGCTTCCGGACGCTGCTGGACGAGGGGGGCGCGCAGTCCGTCGAGTGCGTGGTGGGCGGCGTGTCGAAGGGCTTCCGCCTCGGGAAGGAACTGGTGGTCGTCAACCACCGCGAGCTCGCCGGACTGCTCGGCCGCCGCGGCGGCGCGAAGACCGCGGCCCCGCATCGCGTGCGCGCCCTGCAGAGCTTCTTCGAGCTCAAGGTGGGCGACATCGTCGTGCACGCGGTGCACGGAGTCGCGCGCTTCGCGGGATTGAAGCGCATGGCGCGCGGCGGCGGCGAGGAGGAGCACCTGCACCTCCTGTTCGCCGACGAGGTGTCCTTGTTCGTGCCCGCGGCGCGCATCGAGATGGTGCAGCGCTACGTCGGCACCGGCTCGGCCGCTCCGGCGCTCGACAAGATCGGCGGCGGCTCGTTCCGCAAGCGCAAGGAGAAGGTCGAGAAGGCGCTCTACGACCTGGCCGTCGAGCTGCTCGAGGTGCAGGCGCGCCGCACCATGAAGCAGCGCGCGCCGTGGAGCGGCGGCGAGGAGCTGTGCCGCCAGATGGTCGAGGCCTTCCCGTGGACCGACACATCCGACCAGGCGGTCGTGTCGGTGGAGATCGCCAACGACCTCGCCAGCGAGCGGCCGATGGACCGCCTGTTGTGCGGCGACGTGGGCTTCGGCAAGACCGAGCTCGCCATCCGCGCCGCGTTCCGCGTGGTCGCGGGCGGCGGGCAGGTCGCCGTGCTGGTTCCGACCACCGTGCTCGCGCAGCAGCACTACGAGACCTTCCGCGAGCGCCTGGCGGACTTCCCGGTGGAGGTCGCCGTGCTGTCGCGCTACACGGCGTCCGCGGACGGCAAGGCGACGCTGGAGAAGGTCGCGCGCGGCGAGGTCGACATCCTGATCGGCACGCACCGCATCCTCTCGAAGGACGTGGGCTTCAAGCGGCTCGGCCTGGTCGTCGTCGACGAGGAACAGCGCTTCGGCGTCGCGCACAAGGAACACTTCAAGAAGCTGCGCGCCGAGATCGACCTGCTGACCCTCTCGGCCACGCCGATCCCGCGCACGCTGCACATGTCGATCTCGGGGCTGCGCGACATCTCCGCGCTGGCGGTGCCGCCCGAGGGCCGGCAGGAGATCGAGACGCACATCGCGCAGCGCGAGGACGAGGCGCTGGTGCGCTCGGCCTTGCTGCGCGAGAAGGACCGCGGCGGGCAGGTGCTGTTCCTCCACAACCGCGTGTCCTCGATCCACGCCGTGGCGCTGCGACTGTCGCAGCTCGTGCCCGAGTGCAGCTACGCCGTCGGCCACGGCCAGATGGGCGCGCGCGAGCTGGAGAAGGTCATGCGCGCCTTCACCGAGGGAGGCGTCGACGTGCTCGTGGCCACCACGATCATCGAGTCCGGCGTCGACATCCCCGCCGCCGGCACGATCATCATCGACCACGCGGACGAGTTCGGGCTCGCCGAGCTGCACCAGCTGCGCGGCCGCGTCGGACGCGGAAGGCAGAAGAGCTGGTGCTACCTGATGGTCGAGGGATCGAAGCCCATCCGCGAGGTGGCGAAGGAGCGACTGAAGGCGCTGGAGGAGCTGACGCAGCTCGGCGCGGGCTTCGCCATCAGCATGAAGGACCTCGAGATCCGCGGCGCCGGCAACATCCTCGGGCCGCAGCAATCGGGCCACATCGCCGCCATCGGCTACGACATGTACTGCCGCCTGCTCAAGCAGACGGTCGAGCGCCTGCAGGCCGGCGGCGAGATCGAGGCCGAGGAGCTGGTGGCCGAGCAGGAGGCGCAAGGCTGCGAGCTCGAGCTCGGACTGCGTTCGTTCCTGCCCGACGATTGGATCCCGGATCCCAAGGTGCGCCTCGACGTGCTGCGCCAACTCGCGGGCGTGCGCGGCGGCGACGACGCGCAGGCCGCCCTGGCCATGCTGGCCGACCGCTTCGGCCGGGTGCCGGACGAGGCGCGGGCGCTCGTGCGCACCTTCGAGTTCGCGGCGCGCCTCGAGGCGATCGGCGTGCGCCGCCTGCTGCGCCGCCAGGACGTGTACGTGCTCGAGTACCGCGACCGCGTGCTGCTCGAACAAGGCATGGACCTCGCAGGCGTGGAGTTCCGCCACGTGAAGACGGGCTTGGCCCACATCGCCGTGCCGGCGCGCTTCGCGGAACCGGCCAAGTCGCTGCAGTGGTTCGAGTCGCTCTTGAAGGACGGACGTCCGGCGGGGAAGATCCGCGCGAGATGAGCGCGCTACTCGCCAGCCTGCTGTGCCTGCTGCCCCAGGCCCCGGCGCAAGCGCCGACGGGCCGTCCGCAGTCGGCGCCGACCGAGCGGCGCCTGCCGTTCGACGGCGTGGCGCTGACGGTCAACCAGTCCGTGCTGACGCGGCGCGGGCTCGGGCGCGACATGCTGCGTTGGCGGCGGGACAACCCGGACGCCGGCGAGGCGCAGGTGCGCGCGGCCGAGGCCGAGTTGCTGCGCGCGCGCGTCAACGAACTCGTGCGCGTGCAGGCGGGCGAGGACATGGGCCTGCCCGAGGAAGCCGTGCAAGTGCGCGTGCGCGACGCGATGGACCGCATCCAGAAGCGCCAGAACGGCTGGGTCGGCATGTCGCGCTTCCTCCAGTCGCGCGACATGACCACCGCGGAGATCAAGGTCGCCTTGCGCGGCCAGATGCTGGGCGAGTTGTGGGAGGACTCGGTCACCGGCAAGGGCCCGGCCCAGGGCCAACGCGTCGTGGCCGATCGCCATGTGCGCCCGGGGCGGCTCAAGCTTCTCTACGATCGCGCGCTCGAGACGGAAGAAGGCCTCGCGCTGCTGGGCGGCGCGCCCGAGCGCATCAAGCTGCAGCAGATCGTGCTCGATCCGGCGCGCGTGGGCGGCGTGGAAGCCGCGCGCAAGTTGGGCGAGGAACTGGCGGCGAAGATCGCCTCCGGCGCCGACTTCGGCGCGTTGGTGGCCGAGCATTCGGCCACGCCGTCGAACCAAGGCGTCGGCGAGTACGAGACCGCGCGCCTCTCGCGCGTCGAGCCGACGCTGGCCCCCTTCGTCGCCGCGGCGAAGCCCGGCGAGACCAGCGCGCCCATCGCCGGACCGCGCGGCGTCGTGCGCATCGTCAAGTTGCTCGAACGGTTCGAGCGCCGCGCGCCGGCCTTCGACGCCTTGCAGACGCAGGCGACCTTGCGCACGCGCGAACAGGAACGCCTCGACGGCCAGCGACTCGCGTCGGCCTACAAGATGCGCATGGAAGGCTCGTGGATCTGGCCGAGCGAGTTCCGCGAAGTCGCCTTGGGCGAGGCGCGCGACTAGCGGCGCCGGCCTGCCGCGAACCCAGCCTCGACGATCGACGGCGCGCCGCAGGCGAGCAACGGATGCGAACGATCGCCCGGATTGGACATGGCCCGGGTTGGTCATGGCCCGGGTTGGCCATCGGCCGGGGGCCATCGCCCGCACAGGCCTCGCCCGGGCAATCGTCGGGCGAGGCATCCGCGCGCGCAGCTCGCACGCGCGGCATGTCCGCTGCGCACGCTCAGCACACGCGGCGCGTGAACGGCGTGGTGAACTCCTTCACCACGCCTTCGTGGCCGGCGAACAGGCCGCCGCCCTCGCAGGACAAGCGCACTTGGCTGCTGGGCAGTCCCGCCGGCCCCTCGACGGTGAAGGTCACCTTGACGGCCCCGGACAGCAAGCCGCCCGCGCGCTCGGCGACGAGCACGAGCGCCTGCTCGTCCTTCGACTGCACCTTCCAGCCGAGGTCGTCGACCATGGTGCAGACCTCGGACCACAGTTCGTCCGAACGCATGGCGACGCGCACCGGCCGCAGTTGCGGGTCCGGGTGCGCGTCGCTGGTCTGGAATCCGCCGGCCACGACGGAGATCGCGTTCAGCTCGAGCGCTTGGCGAGCTTCTTCGCCATGCGGCTCTTGAGGCGTGCCGCCGCGTTCTTGTGGATCACGCGCTGCTTGGCGGCCTTGTCGATCTTCTTCATCGCCGCGACCAGGTCGTCCTTGGCGGCGGCGGGGGTCTCGGCCTTGGCGACCTTCTTGATCGCCGACTTCATCGCGCTGCGCTGCGCGCGGTTCTTGGTGTTGGCCTTGACGTTCTGGCGGTGGCGCTTCAGCGCCTGCTTGGAGTGAGCCATCGTTTATCGCAGTCTTTCCATCTTGGCGGCCACGTCCTTGTAGCCGACGTCGGCCTCGAACACGCGGGAGTAGTGCGTGCGCGCCTGCGCCGCGTCCCCCGCCTCCTCGGCGATCGCGCCGAGAGTATACAGGATCTCCTTGGCCCGTTCGTCCAAGACCGTCCCGAGCGGCCCCAGGGCCTTCTCGTACTCCTTGCGGGCCAGGTCGAGGTAGCCCTTCTTCTGGAAGCACTCCCCGAGCAAGGCGTGGGCGTCCCGCGAGCAGCGCGGGTCGACGGCCGCGCGCTGCAGCTCGGGCATCGCCAAGTCGACCTCCCCGGCGCGCACCAGCCGCCGCCCCAGTTGCAGGCGCAGCGTGGCGTCCGCCGGCCGCAGCTCGACCCGGCGCGTCCAGTCGCGCACCTCGAACTCGTGCAGCTCGCGCTCCAACTGGCCGGCGAGGGCCTCGTCGCCCTCCTTGCCGGCGCGCGCCACGGCCTTCTTCAAGAGCTTGGTGCGCAGGTCGCCGACGCGACAGGCGACCTCGAAGCCCTCCCGATCCATCGAGAGCGCGCGCTCGGCCCAGCTCAGGGCCTCCTCCGCGTCGCCGAGCTTCTCGTGGACCTCCGACAAGCGCCTCGAGGTGGCGACCGAAGGCTCGTCGGCGTGGCGCGCCTCCAACTGCGCCAGCTCCTCGCGCAGCTCCTCCTCCGTCAACTGCAGTCGTTGCGAGCGCTCGATGGCGCGCGCCTCGCCCTTGTCCTTGATCAGCTCGCGGCTGTGCTCGACCTGCCGCGAGCTCGCGCCGCGCAGCGCGAGCTCCGCGGCGAGGTCCTTGCGCGCCTTGATGCAGTCCTGGTCGCGCGGATCGGCCTGCAACGCGCGCTCGTAGTACTCGAGCGCCTTCTGCGGATCCCCGAGGCGGGCCGTCATGGCGCCGGCGCGCTTCAAGCCTTCGGCGTTGCGCGGCGCGATGACGGCGACGAACTCGTACACGGCGCGCGCCGAGTTCACGTGGCCCGCGGACTCGAGCGACACGCCGAGCAGCAGGTTGGCCTCCTCGTCGAACGGACTCGAGTCGAGGTAGGCCTCGTACTGCTTGACCGCCGCGTCGTGCCGACCGGCCTTGGCGAGGCCCTTGGCGGCGACGAGCGGTCCGGCGCCGGTCAGGGCGCGGAACAGCTTGCTGCCGCCGCCCTTCAGCGCCTCGCGCGCCTTCAAGGCCTGGCGCAGCCCGGCGCGCGCTTCGCCAAGGTCGGGCGCGATGTCGAGCAGTTGGCGGTACAGCTCGATGGCGAAGTCGGGATTGCGGCGGCGCAGGGCTTCGTCGGCCTTCTGCAGTTGCTTGGTGAAGTCCACGCGTGCGTCCTTTTCCGCCGGAGCGCGCTCGGCGCTCGCAAACAGGGGCGCAAAAGCCTAGTGGAGGGGCCGCGAGCGCGTCAACGCACGTTATCTTCGAGGTGTTCCGGCTCGCGCGCCAGCGGCCGGCGCCAGCATCAGTCGCGCACCACGCCTCCAGTCGCCATGACCGACCAAGCACGAGCCAGCCAAGCCACGACGGCCGCGCAGCCCCTCGACCTCGACTTCGTCGTGCGCCTGTACCCCGACCCCGTGCTGCGCCGTCGCGCGCGCGAGGTCCCCGTCGACGACGAGACGCGCGCCGTGGTCAAGGCGATGTTCACCCGCATGGTGAAGAGCGACGGCTGCGGACTGGCCGCGCCGCAAGTCGGACTCGACCGCCGCATCCTCGTGCTCAACCCGACCGGCAAGCCCGAGGACGACCTCGCGCTCGTCAATCCGACCATCAAGGAGAGGAAGGGCGGCGACACGCTGATGGACGAGGGCTGCCTCTCGTTCCCGCGCATGTACGCCGAGATCAAGCGCCCCGAGCGCTGCGTGGTCGAGTACCAGGACCTCGACGGCGCCAAGCACGAGCGCGAGTTCGACGGCTTCGTCGCGCGCATCATCCAGCACGAGTACGACCACCTCGAAGGCGTGCTGCTCGTCGACCGCATGACGCCCGCCGACAAGTCGCGCAACCGCGCGGGGCTCGAGGCGCTCGTCGACAAGTGGAAGCGCGCGCAAGGGCGCTGATCCCGGCCATGTCCGCACCGGAGCCCGCGCGCAGCGCGCTCGTCGTCGCGCGCGGCCTCGATGCGCCGCCGCGCGCGCCGCGCGGGTCGACGGTCTCGATCGGCGTGTTCGACGGCGTGCACCTCGGGCACCGCGCGATCCTCGAGCGCAACGTCGAACGCGCGCGCTCCCACGGCGAATGCCCCGCGGTCGTGACCTTCGCCGACCATCCGAAGGCGCTGCTGCTCGGCCGCGCGCCGCGCACCTTGACGAGCCTCGAGCATCGCCTCGAACTGTTCGCGCGCGCCGGCATCGAGCTCGCGTGGGTGCTGCACTTCGACGAACGCCTGCGCGACCTCGATGCGCGCGCGTTCGTCGAGACCCTCGCGCGCGGTCCGCTGGCCGCGCGCCGCTTCGTGCTCGGATGGGACTCCAAGTTCGGTCGCGATCGTTCGGGGACGCCCGCCTCGATCGCCGCGCAAGGCCTGCCGGTCGAGGTCGTGCCGCAAGTCCTCGTCGGAGCGCACGCGGTGTCCAGCACCAAGATCCGCGAGTGCATCGAGCTCGGCGACCTCCCCACTGCGGCGCGCCTGTTGGGCCGCGCGGTTTCCTGCCTCGGCACCGTCGTGCGCGGCGACCAGCTGGGCCGCCTGCTCGGATTTCCGACGGCGAACCTCGATCTGGGCGCGCAACTGCTGCCGCCCCACGGCGTGTATGCGGTGCGCGCGCGCCTCGGTGGCGAAGATCGGCTCTGGCCGGCGGTGGCCAACATCGGCGTGCGCCCGACCGTGGCCGCCAGCGCGCCTTCCGCGCCACGCGTCGAAGTCCACCTGCTCGAGGGTGGCCGCGACCTGTACGGCGCGACGATGGAAGTCGAGTTCGTCCAACGCCTCCGGCCGGAACAACGCTTCGACGGCCTGCCCGCCCTGCAGGCGCAGATCGCCCGCGACGCCGAAGCCGCGCGCGAGGTGTTGGCCGCCAGAAATGCCTAGACCAGATGCCTGGTTGCCGGCGCCGCACCCGCTTGAGGCAAGGGCACTCGGCGCCGAGCCCCTCGCCGCCTTCCTACGGGCGACGAATGGGCTCCTGAGCCTCCCCGGGCCGCTCCCCACGTCGCCGCAAGTCCGCCCCACGACCCGCCGCGGCGCGCGCCCGGTTGACGGCAAGGCATTGTCGCTGCATACTTTCGCGCCTTGATTCGGCCGGGACAGCCCCCACGCGGGGTCGCCCGACCGCTTCGAGCAGCCCGCCTGCCCAGGTAGCTCAGTTGGTAGAGCATGTGATTGAAAATCACAGGGTCGCCGGTTCAAGTCCGGCCCTGGGCACCACCTGCTCGCTTGGTGTGCCCCTCCGCGCCACCCGCCCCTGACGCCGCCGATGCCCCCCGCCCCCCAACCGGCCTCGGCCCCCAAGTCGATCCTGCGCAGCGATCCCACGCGCATCGCCATCACATGGCAGGACGACACGACCAGCGAGTGGACCGCCGCCGCCCTGCGCCGCGCCTGCCCGTGCGCCCGTTGCATCCATGAAATCACCGGCGAGCGCCTGTTGGATCCGACCAGCGTGCCGGATGACCTGACGCAGTCGAATTTGGCGCTGGTCGGTCACTACGCGGTGAGCATGGTGTTTTCGGATGGGCACCACACGGGGATCTACACGTGGGGGTACTTGAGGGGCTTGTCCTGATGCTGGCCCCGATCGTTGTGCGCAACCCGGCCACGCTGCGCCGGGAAATTCGGCGCTGAATGCCACGCGCGCACGCCTCCGGGCGTCCAAACGGATGAGGAGGCTCCTTCTGGAGGCTCCTTCGCGACCACCAGGCCTTGGCCTGGCGCCCCTGCGAAGGCCTGCGCGGCCGTCGCACCGCGGTCGCGAGCAGGACCTGTGCCCCGCTGCCGATGCCCGCTGCATCGACAACGCGCACCTTGGACGCAGGCACCTCGAGCCACGGCGCTCGACCAACCCGAGGCACCCGCACACCAGGACCACCTCACCTTTCCCCTCGCACCGCCCCATCCCACGCCAGAGCGGTTCCCTGGCGTGCGCTGGCCGCCTCTAGGCGAAGCCGGCCGGGCGCAGCAAGGCCGACGACGACCAACTCGTCGCCGGCCGGCGCTCCAACCGGCGGGCCCCTGCGGTTTTTCTTCGTGCTGGAGGATCAGCAGGTGGGATTCACGACCAAGTCGCGCACAATGAACGGGGCCAGCATCGGGACATGAAGCACCTCCCCCTCCGCATCAAGCCCACCCTGGAACTGCCCGCCGACGAGCTCTTCGTCTCCTTCTCCCGCTCCGGCGGCCCCGGCGGCCAGAACGTCAACAAGGTCGAGAGCAAGGTCGAACTGCGCTGGTCGCCGGCTGCCTCGCGGGTGCTGGACGAGCGGCAACGGGCGCGGGTCTTGGCCGCGTGGGAGGGCAAGTTGACCGAGGCGGGGGAGTACCTGATCCGGGCTTCCGAGCATCGGGAGCAGGGGCGCAACCTCGAGGCGGCGCGGGCGCGGTTGGCGATGCAGTTGCGTTCGGCGCTGGCGGAGCCCAAGGTGCGGCGGGCGACGAAGCCGACCAAGGGCTCGCAGCGCCGGCGCCTGACGGACAAGAAGGTGCGTGGCGAGATCAAGCGCCTGAGGCGCGACGGGTCCGAATGACCGTCACGGATCCCGGCGACAGTCCCCCACCCAGCCGCCCCCCCGCCCACACACACCACCACTTGTCGCACCCGCCCACAGCATCCATGGATCCCATCGCCACCTGCTTCGACGCGCTCGAGCGCTCCGTCCGCACGAACAAGACCATCGTCCGCCAGGACCTGCGCGAGGTGACGGTCGCCTTGGGGCGCCTGTGCCTCGACCAGCGTGAGGGCGAGGCGCAAGCGGGGCTGGAGCGGCTGGCGGCTCTGGCGAAGGACGGCGGGGAGCGCTTCGCCCAGGCGTTGCGCGAAGAGCTCGTCATGGCGGTGACGGAGCACGTGCGCTCGTGCGACCCGCGCTACCTCGACCATCCCAAGTACGACCTCGTGTACACGGTCGAGGCGCGCGAGCGGTTGGAAGCGCGCTTGGTGGTGGCGGAGAAGCTCGGCTTGCCCGCCGACGAAGCCATGCTGGAGGCGGTCGAGCGGGCCGATGGGCTGCTGCAAGGCCGCTTGGACCAGTCCAAGAGCTGAGAGTCTGCCCCTCTGCCGAGGTGGAGAGCGGCGGTTTTTCCGCACCGCTCGCTGGAACACGCAATAAACCGTGCATTGCAGTTGCAAGTGCTACGCGGGCCCGCGAAGCACCACCGCAACTTCCTAGACCGCACATTCTTCGCAGTCACTTACGGCGCCCATCTCAACAAAATCAGATTGCGGGCAAGGAAGCGTAATTCGCTGACGATTTCCCCAGTCCAAGGATGGTGTCATCGCAAAAGTACGCCGGGACCTTTTCCCGGCGGGGCCCAGACGGCATCCTCCTCGGTCACTAAATCCCCATCCCCGTAGAACTGCCCGCAACACCACAGACTCTCTCTAGGAGTGCATTCCGAATGAAGAAGTTCGTCTACAGCGCCGTCGCCCTGGCGATGGCCACGGGAGCTAGCTACGCGGCCGACACCGGCTGGGCCAGCCTCGATCAAGAGATCTCCGGCCTGTCCTCGAGCCTGTCGGCGCAGAACGCTGGCGGCCCGAAGGTGGGCGGATGGGTCATCACCAGCGTGAACAGCAACTCGGACAACGATGTCCTGGGCTTCGACCTCAACGAGGTCCGCCTGCATGTCACCGGTGATGTCAGCAACGACTACAGCTACAAGGTCAGCTTCGAGTTCGAGGCCGGCGACGCCGTCCTGAAGGACGCCTACATCAAGTGGAAGCTGATGGACAACGTCAGCGGCACGATGGGTCAGTTCTACATCCCGACCTTCCGTAGCGCGACCTCGGACGAGACCAAGCTGCTCTTCCTGAACCGCACCCTGAACGGCACCCTCCTGAACGCCCGCGACCAAGGCCTCATGGTCGGCGGCGGGTTCGAGATGCTGAACTTCGGCGTGGCCGTGCAGGACGGCGCCGACGGCGACACCGACGAGTTCCGCATCACCTTGAACGTGACGGCCGACGTCATGGGCAAGGGCGCGGGCGCGGTTGAAGGCGCCTACGGCGCGGCGGAAGGCACCAACCTGTCGGTTGGCGGCTTCTTCCACATGGACGATGGCGCCAACGCTGGCGCGGGCAACGACGTCTTCGGCGTCGAGGCCTACTTCACGATGGGCGCGCTGGCCGTGGCCGGCGAGTTCGGCGACTACGACGCGCTGGACGCTTCTCCGTACAGCGTGACCGCCAGCTACCTCTTCACCGAGATGTACGAGGCTGCGGTTCGCTACGAGGACGCCGACGATGCCGCCGACACGAGCATCATCTCGGCCGGTGTCAACCGCTACTCGGCCGGCCACAACCTGAAGTGGACCGCCCAGTTCGTCACCGCCAGCAGCGACAACGCGGCGCTCGAGACCGACACGATCTCGATCGGCGCCACGCTCGCCTTCTGATCCGCTGACCTGAAGCGGCCCTCGCTCGCGCGCGTCGCGAGCAAGTACCGCGAGCAGATCGAACCCAAACAAGAAGCCCGCGCGCGTCGCGGGCTTCTTCTATTTCGGGCTGCGTTCCATTCCAGCAGGATCCCGTCGTCCGCGTCCGGGACCGCGTGCTGTCCTCAGCTGGGCGGCGACATCTTCCACCCATGTCGGCCCTCGGCCCCGGAAACCAGCGGGTCGAGCACCTCCGAACCGCGGAGGACCTCGACCGGTGGCGCTCGACGCCGCCGCGCATCGGCCACGCGCATGGCAACTACGAGGAGCAACCCCGCGTTACCCGCGCAGCGCCCGCGCCTACGCTTGTGTCGGGCCCCTCCGACTTCCTATCATCCCCGCTCCGCGCGACGACGGGCCACGCCCCGAATCCCGCGACACCAGAACGGCCTGAAGGCCCGCGTCAGGACCGCCTCGTCCCCTCGACGACGAT
>JBKDQQ010000159.1:0-44183 GCA_046341775.1 Planctomycetia bacterium | reverse complement strand
GCACGGCGGCCGCGCGGTGCACCGCGGCAAGGGCGTGGTGTGCGCCGCCTGCGAGCGGGCGATGGGGATCGAGGCGGGACAATCGGCATCGTCCGCGGCGCCGCCTTCCGCCGCTGCCACCACCTCCGACGGCGCCGTGTTCGCCGCCGCGCCCGCGGCGACACCGACCGCGCCGCGCGCCGCGGGTGGGCGCTGGGCATCGGCCATCGCACTGTCCGCGCTGGGGGCCGCCGCATCGGCATGGTTCGTGCTCGATCGCCGCCTGCAGGCCGCGCAGGCGGAGACCCGCGACACGCAGCTCAAGTTGGCGCGGTTGGAACCGCTGCGCGACGAGTTGGCGCGGCAGGCCGACGAGGCGCGCGCGCGGGCCCGCGACGATCGCGAGGCCGCGCGCGTGGCGGAAGAGTCCGGCGCGCGCCGGGTCTCGGAGTTGCAAGGCCAATTGGCCGACGCGCGCGCCGCCTTGCAGTCCTTGGCGCGGCGCGCGGACGAGGCCGACCAGCTGCGAGCGCGCGTGCAGGCGCTCGAGCCGTTGACGCCCCGCGTGCAGGACCTCGAGTCGAAGTTGCGCGCCTTCGGGGAGGAGCGCGAACGCCTGCTGGCGCGCATCGAGGAGCTTGGTCGCGGCGTGGCCGCCGCCAAGGAGGCGGCCTCGGGGGCGCCCGTCGGTCCGGTGGCGCCGCCGCGGCCCGCGTGGGAGGGCCGCCTCGCGGACTTGAAGAATCCGAATGAAGCGGCGCGCTTGGAGGCCGTGTTGTTCCTCGCGGAGTCGCACGACCCGCTCGTGGTCCCGCACCTCGTGCCGATGCTGCGCGACGACAACTTGTTCGTGCGCACCGCCACCGCGCGCGCCTTGCGCGACATGAAGACGAAGGAGGGCGAGGCGCTGCTCGCCTTGTGCGACGCGCTGCTCGACGACAAGGCGCCCGTGCGCGAGGCGGCGTGGGTCGCCTTGCGCGCGTGCACCGGGTTGGAACTGGCCTTCGATCCCTTGGGCAGCGACGCCGATCGTGCACGCCGCGCGCGCGCCTGGCGCGAAGCCGTGGAAGGCGGGTTGCAACCTCGCCGCGAGGCCGAGCCGGGTCCGCAGCCGCCCGTGCCGCCCGTGCCGGGGGGCTGAACTTGGCGAGTGGCCGCCGGCGGGGGAGGCGCTGCGCCTTCCTTGCCCCCGGCGGAGGGCGTGCCTACACTCCCCGCCCCGCCATGCAGGTGGAGCGCCCGCGCTCGCCGCCTCGGCGACCCCAGCAGACCCACTCCGCGCCGGCGCAGTCCCGGCCAGGCCAACCTCTCGACATCATGAAGCGCCACCCGGTCACCCTCATCCTCGGCGACGGCACCGGTCCCGAACTCGCCCATGTCACCAAGGACGTGCTCGATGCGACCGGAGTCGCCTTCGACTGGACCGTGGCGCATGCCGGGGTCGACATCATGGAGAAGGCCGGCACGCCGCTGCCGCCGGAGACCCTCGAGGCCATCAAGGCCACGAAGACCTGCATCAAGGCTCCGATCACCACCCCCGTGGGCACGGGCTTCCGCTCGGTCAATGTCGCGCTGCGCAAGGAGTTCGACCTGTACGCCTGCGTGCGTCCCTGCAAGACCTACCAAGGCGTGCGTTCGCGCTACGACAACATCGACCTCGTGATCTTCCGCGAGAACACGGAAGACCTCTACGCGGGCATCGAGTTCGAGAAGGGCAGCGAGAAGGCGCTCAAGCTGATCGAGCACATCAAGGACCTGTCAGGCGTCAAGATCCGTCCCGACAGCGGCATCAGCATCAAGCCCATCTCGGTGTTCGGCACCGAGCGCATCGTGCGCGCCGCCTTCGAGTACGCCCGCAAGAAGGGCCGCAAGAAGGTCACCGCCGTCCACAAGAGCAACATCATGAAGTTCTCGGACGGCCTGTTCCTCTCGACCGCGCGCGCCGTGGCCGAGCAGTACAAGGACATCGCCTTCGACGACCGCATCGTCGACAACATGGCGATGCAACTCGTGCAGAAGCCGGAGGACTACGACGTCATCGTGCTGCCGAACCTCTACGGCGACGTGCTCAGCGACCTGTGCGCCGGACTGATCGGCGGCCTCGGCATCGCGCCCGGCGAGAACAAGGGCGACGGCGGCATCGCCATCTTCGAAGCGACGCACGGCTCGGCTCCGAAGTACAAGGGCCTCAACAAGGTCAACCCGACCGCCATGCTGCTCTCGGGCGTGCTGATGCTGGAGCACCTCGGCGAACAGTCCGCCGCGACGCGCCTCGAGAAGGCCATCGCGCATGTGATCAAGGAAGGCCGCGACGTCACCTACGACCTCAAGGCCGACCGCAACGATCCGACCGCCGTCGGCACCAAGGAGATGGGCGCCGCGATCATCAAGGCGCTCGGCCAGATCAAGGCCTGACGCAGGCCGGCGGCTCGACTTGGAGCGCGGCCGCAAGGAGCACGACGCGTCGGATGGGGTCCGTTCCCCGTCCGGCGCGTCGGCCCGCATCGGGGGCGCCGCGTGGACCGTGGCCGGTTCGCTGTGCTTCGCGGTGGGCGTGGTGGGCGCCTTCGTGCCGCTCCTGCCGACGACGCCGCTGCTCCTGCTGGCCGCGGCGTGCTGGGCGCGCGGTTCGCCGCGGCTGCGGCGTTGGCTGCTCGCGCATCCACGCTTCGGGCGCGCCTTGGCGGCATGGTTCGAGCACGGGGTCGTGTCGCGTCGTGCGAAGGTCGCGGCCAGCGTCGCCATGGGCGCCGGTTCCGCCTTCGGCATCATCAGCTCCGGCATGGGGCCCGCGCTCGCCACCTCGGTCGTCGTGGTGCTCTCCGTCGTGCTCGCCTGGTTGTGGCTGCGGCCGGAGGCGCCGCGTCCCTGAAGCCGGCCGCGAGCCTCGCGCGCCTGTCCGTCCCGGTCGTCGCCGCCGAGGGGTGCAGCAACAGCGTGGCGACGATCTCCAGCCAGCACGTCGCTCCAGGCGTGCGGCCTGCGCGCCGCGCGAACTGGGCGCATCTTGACGAGTCGTGGGTCGTCGAGCCTTCGCCGCCCCGCACATCGAGGCCGCTCGAAGTCCCCGGGATCGGCGGCGACGGCTCGCCCCGGCCGTGCCTGTGCGTCGACCGCGAATCGGACCACGCCTCCGCGGGCTGCGACGAGCGCGACTCCGCCGTGCTGGCCCTGATCGCCATGGCGATCGAAGCCCGTCGACGGTGCGGCATCTGCATCGGCATCCGAGGTGATGGGCCGTCGGACTTGCCCGACTGCGCCGAGTGGCTGGTCGACTGGGCGGCGGGGCGAGCTCGCTCGCCCCACCCCGACACTGCGGTCTGTACTTGGCCGCGCTTGGCGCGTCGCGCCACGCCGGGTGCCCCAGCGCGCCGGGCGCTCGTGGTCGCAGGTGGAACTGCCGGATTTCACCGGCAAAAATATAGAAGTTCCCAAATTGACTGCAGGCGCCGCAGGTTGGCGCTCGATGCAGGGGTGGCGTCGCAGGGCAGCGCGGCGCCGCCGCCGGGGGTTCCGGCGGGATCGTCTCGCCATCCCCCCGCATGCACCTCTCCGCATCCTTCGGTCGGCTTGGCGCCGGCCTCCTGTGCGCCGCAGTCCTGTGCTCGAACGCCTCCGCGGTCGAGGCGCGCGAGGCGCGAGCGCACGCCACGGCTCGACCTGCGGCCGCGCCGGCGCGCGCCTTGAGCTGGAACGAATTCCGCAGCCTGACGCCGCTCGAGCGCGCCGAGAGGAAGCGTTCGATCGCGGCGGAGGAGCAGGAGGAGTGGCGCCTCGACCCGCCCGAGGGCTGGCGCGCCTTGTCCCTCAAGGGATGGTGCGTGCTGGCGCGCGAGGATTCCTCGAGCGTGCGCGGACTGGTCGAGGAGTTGCAGCAGCAGTGGAGCTGGATGGAGCGCACCTTCGGCTGGATGGCGCCGGCGGAGCACGCGCGCGCGCCGATCGTCCTGGTGCACGAGGGCGGCGACGACCTGCCGGCCTCCTTCCGCGGCGAGTTCGCGCCCGCGGCGGGCGTCGCCACGGCGCGCCTCGCGTGTTCGAAGGAGCGCGACCAGCGCGCGAGCGCGCGCGAGGCGCTGCTCGCCGTGTGGTTCCAGGAGAAGGACCGCGACTCGTGGAACGCCATGCCCGCGTGGCTCAAGACGGCCTTGCGCGATTGGCTCGCCGACGCGCGCGCCAAGAGCGCCGGCTTCGACCCCGCCTGCGACGAGTCGCTCGATCTCGCCTGGCGCTCGATGCTGCGCGCCGACGAGCTCCTGTCGTTGAGGGACGTCGCGCTTTCGCGCGGACTGCGCCACGCGGCCGAGACCGGCGGCGAGGAGCGGGCGCGGGCGCAGGCCACGCGCCTCGTCGCCGTCCTCGCCTGGGGCCGTGGAGTCCGCGCCGAGGAGCAACGCGCGCTGCTGGTCGAGTACCTGCGCGCGGCGCGCGCGGCCGCCTCGGAACTCGCCGCCGGCGACGCGCGCCTCGAGCGGCTGGCACCGCGCGCGGCGGAGGTCCTCGAGCCGTGGGACGAGCAGGAGTTCCTCGCCGCGTGGGACGCGCGCTCGGCGGCCTTCGAGGAACGCGTGGCCGAACGGGCCTGGAAGGCGACCTTCGCGCGGCTCGACCCCCGCACCGAGGAGCGCCTGCTCGCCGGCTTGAAGGCCGCGCGCTGATCCGGCGCTTCCGCGGGCGGCGCGCCGCATTTCCCGTCCCGGCCCTGCCGCGGGCGGGGGGGGCGGTCGCTATCCTGCGCGGCGCATGAGCCGCCTCTCGCAGAAGAAGATCACGGTGGTCGGCGCCGGCTACGTCGGCATGACCTGCGCGCAGCTGTGCGCGTACAAGAACCTCGCGTCGGAGATCGTCGTCATCGACGTGCTCGACGGCCGCGCCAAGGGCATCGCGCTCGACCTCAACCAATCCGCGGCGGTCGAGGGCTTCGGCGCGCGCGTCTCGGGCACCAACGATCCGGCTGACACTCGCGGATCCGACGTGGTGATCATGACCGCAGGCCTGCCGCGCAAGCCGGGCATGAGCCGCTCGGACCTGCTCGAGACGAACGCCAGGATCATCTCCAGCGTCGCGGACTACGTGCGCCTGGGTTCGCCCGACGCGCACGTGATCGTGGTCACGAACCCGCTCGATTCGATGGTGCACCTGATGCGCGCCAAGACCGGCTTCCCCGGGGCGCGCGTCACGGGCATGGCGGGCGTGCTCGACAGCGCGCGCTTCAGCTGGTTCATCGCCGAGGCGACGAAGTCCTCGGTGCAGGACGTGAAGGCCATGGTGCTCGGCGCGCACGGAGACTCCATGGTGCCCGTGCCCCAGTACTGCAACGTGAACGGCGTCGGCATCCAGCAATTGCTGGACAAGGGCTCGATCGAGTCGATGGCGACGCGCACCAAGAACGGCGGCGCCGAGATCGTGGGGCTCTTGAAGACGGGTTCGGCCTTCTTCGCGCCCGCCTCCAGCGCCGTGGCGATGGCGGCGTCCATCCTGCTCGACCAGAAGCGCCTCCTGCCGGTCGCGTGCTGGCTCAACGGCCAGTACGGCTTCCACGACGTGTACATGGGCGTGCCGGCGATCCTCGGCAAGGACGGCGTGGAGAAGATCGTGGAGATCCCGCTGGACAACGACTCGCGCGCGCAGATGCACAAGACCGCCGGCGCGATCCTCGCCGACGTGCAGATCCTGCGCGACAAGAAGCTGCTCTGAAGCGCCTTCCCGCGTCGTCGTCGATTCCGCGCGCGCCCCGCCCCCGCCCCGGGCGGGCGCGTCCCACGGGATCGAGCGCGGACGCGTCGTTCGCTATCCTCCGCGCCATCCACCGACGCCCGCAAGCCAATCCATGACCACGCACCGCACCGAATCCGACTCCTTCGGCCCGATCCAGGTCCCCGTCGACGCCTTGTGGGGCGCGCAGACGCAGCGCAGCCTGCAGAACTTCAAGATCGGCGGCCAACGCTTCACGCGCCCGATGGTGCGAGCCCTCGGCGTGGTCAAGAAGGGCGCGGCGCTCGCGAACATCGAGCTCGGCGACCTCGCGATGCTCGGCAAGAAGGAGCAGAAGGCGCTGCTCGGCGCGTGCGACGAGGTCGTGGCGGGCAAGCTCGACGCGCACTTCCCGCTGGTCGTGTGGCAGACCGGATCGGGCACGCAGACGAACATGAACGCCAACGAGGTGATCGCCAACCGCGCGATCCAACTGCTCGGCGGCGAACTCGGCTCGAAGAAGCCGATCCATCCCAACGACCATGTCAATCGCGCGCAGAGCTCGAACGACACCTTCCCGACCGCCATGCACGTGGCCGTGGCGTGCGAGACGGCCGAGCGCCTCCTTCCGGCGCTGCACCTGCTGCAGAAGGAGCTCGAGAAGAAGGCCGCCAAGTGGCGCAAGATCGTCAAGATCGGCCGCACGCACCTGCAGGACGCCACGCCGCTGACGGTGGGGCAGGAGGTCTCGGGCTGGGTGCAGCAGCTCGTCGACGCGCAACGCGGCGTCAAGTCCGCGCTGGCGCATGTCTACGAACTGGCGCAGGGCGGCACGGCGGTGGGCACCGGCCTCAACACGCAGCCCGGCTTCGACAAGCTCGTTGCCAAGAAGATCGCGGCAGAGACGGGCTTGCCGTTCAAGACCGCTCCCAACAAGTTCGCGGCGCTGGCCGCGCACGACGCGCTGGTGCTGCACTCGGGCGCCATCCGCGTGTGCGCGACGGCGCTGATGAAGATCGCCAACGACGTGCGCTGGCTCGGTTCGGGCCCGCGCTGCGGCCTCGGCGAGTTGAAGCTGCCGGAGAACGAGCCGGGCAGCTCGATCATGCCGGGCAAGGTCAACCCGACGCAGTGCGAGGCCATGACGATGGTCTGCGTCCAGGTCCACGGCAACGACGCCGCCATCGCCTTCGCCGGCACGCAAGGCAACTTCGAGTTGAACGTGTACAAGCCGGTCATCGTCCACAACCTGCTCGAATCGATCGCGCTGCTCGCCGACGCGTGCGACAGCTTCCGCGCCAACTGCGTGGCGGGCATGGAGCTCGACGAGGCGCGCGTCGACAAGCTGATGCGCGAATCGCTCATGCTGGTGACCAGCCTCAACCGCCACATCGGCTACGACAACGCGGCGAAGATCGCCAAGCACGCCCACAAGCACGGCACGACCCTCAAGCAGGCGGCGCTGGCCCTCGGGCTGGTGGACGAGAAGCAGTTCGACGCCTGGGTGCGGCCCGAGACCATGGTCGGTCCCGTCAAGGGCCAGGTGGGCGGCGGAGGGGGCTGAGGCCGGGCGCCCGCGATGGCGGGCGAGGCGGCCGCAGGCGTTCCGAGAGGCTTGCCGCGGCTCGATCCTTCCCTGCGAGGGGCTCGGCGGGTACACTTTTCGCCCTCGAAGCGCGTCCGGCGGCCCGCGCGGCCGTCCGACGCCGTGGGCGCGTCCCACGAGGCACGCACACGGAGAGAGCCATGCACATCAAGATCCGCAGTTCGTCGACGAAGCACAAGAAGAAGACCGGCTACCGCACGCGCCAGCGCACCAAGGGCGGTCGCAAGACCAACCGTCGCCAGCGTCGTCGCCACGGCTCCTTCTGATCGCTCGTCGTCCGTGGCGCGGCGCGCCTCCGCGCGCTTCGACGTGGCGTTCCGCGGATCGGTCCCGAGGTCCAGCGCGACGCCAGCGTGCCGTGGCGCGGCTGGTGCACGCGCGCCCGGTGCTTCGCCTGGCTGCCGCGGCCTGGCCTTGCGCGTCTTGACCTGGCGCGTGCGCGCCCCGACGGCCTTCGGCCGTCCGCCGATCGGCAGGTTGCGTTACCTTCCACCTCGAAGCCCAGCCCGCGCACGCGCCGACCATGACGGAGCGCGGCGCTCGGGTTCGGCGGCCCCAACCCAAGGCAGCGCGCCATGACGAAGGACAGCAAGACGAGCCGCGCGGCGAAGCCCGCGCCCTTCCTGCCGCGCACGCGCGCGGAGATGCAGCGTCTCGGCTGGGACGAGCTCGATGTGCTGCTCGTCACGGGCGACGGCTACGTGGATCATCCGAGCTTCGGCATCGCCGTCATCGGACGCGTGCTCGAGGCGCATGGCTGGCGCGTCGGCATCCTCGACGTGCCCGAGTCGGAGCCGGACGGATCCGGTTGGAAGCGCTTGCCCGCCCCGAAGCTGTTCGTCGGCGTGTCCGCCGGAACCATCGATTCGATGGTGACGAACTACACCGCATCCAAGAAGGTGCGCCGCATCGACGTGTACCGGCCCGGCGGCAAGAGCGGGCGCCCCAACCGCGCGACGATCAGCTACACCGCCTCGGCGCGCCACCACTTCCCCGGGTTGCCGGTGGTGGTGGGCGGGCTCGAGGCGGGGCCGCGGCGCCTGGCGTACTTCGACTACTGGGACGAGACGATCCGGCGCTCGATCCTCGTCGACAGCAAGGCGGACCTGCTCGTGTGGGGCATGGGCGAGCGCACCGTGGTCGAGATCGCGCGCCGCGTCGCGGCGGGGTTGCCGCTGTCCGGCCTGCCGAACACCTGCGAACTGGCGAAGAAGGACGCCTTGCCCGAGGGCGCGCGGCTCGTCCCTTCGTGGGAGGAGATCAAGGCCGACCGCTCGCGCCTGATCGAACTCTTCCACGCGGTGCGCGAGGAGAACAGCCCGAGTTCGCGCCCGCTCGCCCAGGGCCACGGCGACCGCTTCGTCGTGCAGCATCCGCCGTTGCCGCCCGCGTCGCAGTCCGAGGTCGACTCGTTCTACGACCTGCCGTTCGCGCGACGCTGGCATCCCGACCACGACAAGGCCGGCGGCATCGCCGCGCTCGAGCCCGTGCGCTGGTCGGTCAACACGCACCGCGGGTGCATGGCGGATTGCAGCTTCTGCTCGATCACCTTCCACCAGGGCCGTTCGATCCAATCGCGCAGCGAGGAGTCGATCCTGAAGGAGACCGCGGCCCTGGCGGCGCACCACGACTTCCGCGGCACGATCACGGACGTGGGCGGGCCGACCGCGAACATGTGGGGCCTCGGCTGCAAGTTGCTCGAGAAGGGCGAGGCGTGCCTCGGGCGCGATTGCCTGACGCCCGATCCGTGTCCGGCGCTGCGCCTCGACAAGACCAGCGAAGGCTATCGTCGCCTCTTGGGGCTCGTGCGCACGACGAAGGGCGTCAAGCACGCCTTCGTGTCGAGCGGCATCCGCTACGACATGCTGCGCGACAAGAAGGGCGAGTTGCTGCCCTTGCACCACGATCTCGTCGAGCACCACGTGCCCGGTCGCATGAAGCTCGCCCCCGAGCACGCCTCCGACGCCGTGCTGGCGGCCATGAACAAGCCGCGCTTCGAGGTCTACGAGGAGTACGAGGCGGCGTACAAGGACGAGTGCAAGGACCTCGGCCGCGACCAGCACCTCGTCAACTACTTCATCGTCGGCCACCCGGGCACGGACCTCGCGGCGGCGATCGAGTTGTTCGAGAAGCTGCTCGAGCGCAACTACTCGCCCGAGCAGGTGCAGGAGTTCATCCCGCTGCCGATGACGCGCGCCTGCGTCCAATACGTGACCGGCAAGGATCCGCTCACCTTGCAGGAGCTGCACATCCCGCGGGGCGAGCGCGAGCGCAGGACGCAGAAGGCGCTCGTGCGCTGGAAGGCGCCCGAGTCGCGCGAGCTGGTCGAGGCCGCCTTGCGGGAGGCCGGACGGATGGACCTCCTGGCCAAGTTCCACGCCGCCCTCAAGCGCAGCCAGCACCGCCGCGAGTCGGCGCGGCTCGACCTCGACACCTGCGGTTGAGGACGCGCGGGCTGCAGGCAGGCCCTTGATTCCGACGGGCGCCGTCGCAGACTCCCTGCATGGCGTATTGCGTCGATTGCGGCACCATCCTCGAGCGCGCCGGGAGCGCCTGCCCCGCTTGCGGACGAGGATCTCCCGCGGCGCGGCGCGCCTGCACCCAGTGCGGCCAGGCGGCGGGAAGCGAGCACCGCTTCTGCGCCAAGTGCGGCTCGCGCCTCGCCGAGCGCGAAGCGCCGCTGGAGTTCGATTCGGCGGTCGAGGCGAAGTTGCGCCGGCTGGCCGGGTCGTCGACGCGCGCCGCGGAGCCGGCCTCTGCGCCGCCGCCCAGGACGCGCGCGCCGACCGGTCCCGCGCGCACGGAGGCGCAAGGCGGGTCGGATTGGGTGCCTCCTTGGCTCAACCGCCTCAGCTACTCGCGTCTGGTGTGGAGCGGATTGCTCGGCGTGGCCCTGACGGTCGTGGCCGACGTGCTGCGCACCTTCAGCGATCGCTGGCTGGTCGAGTCGCGCGAACTTGCGAGCGGCATCTGGGTGGTGCGCGACGAGGTGACCTACTCGCTGGGGGAGACTTGCCAGAACCTGGCCTTCTTCATGCGCGGACTCGGCGTGCTGCTCGCGTTCGTGGCGACGATGCTGATCCTGCTGCGCGCCATGCGCAAGACGCTGGTCGGCAAGCGCGAGTCCTAGTCCGCGTGGCGCCGCGCGCCGGCCGTCGCCGCGCTCAACCGCGCGCGGCGCGCCTGCGCGCGGGCTTCTTCGTCGGGCCCTTGGCGCGCTTCTCGGCCAGCAGCGCGGCCGCGCGCTCGAGCGTGGTCGACTTGGGATCCTCGCCCTTCGGCAGCGTGGCGTTGGTCTCGCCATCGGTCGCGTAGGGGCCGTACTTGCCTTCGAGGATGCGGATCTCCTTCTGCGTGGCGGGATCCGGGCCGAGCACCGCGATCGGCTCCTTGGGCGTCGCGGCGGCGCGGCCGAACGTGCGCTTCTGCGGTTGCACCGCGAACAGCGCGATGGCTTCGTCGAGCGTCACGGACAGGAGCTCCGACTCCTTCTTGAGCCGGCGGTACTCGGGCTTGCCGTCGTCGAGCGGCTCCTTCATCAAGTACGGACCGAACTTGCCGTTGGCGGCGCGGATCGGGCGGTTGTCCTTGGGATCGACGCCGAGCGAGCGCGGCAGGGCCAGGAGCTGCACCGCCGTCTCGAGCGTGACGGAGTTCGGATCCATGTCCTTGAAGATGGACACGCGCTTGACCTTGGGCGCCTTCTTCGCGGCGGGTTCGCCCTTCTTGCGCTTGACCTTGGGCTTGGGCGCCTCGTCCTCCTTGGGCTCGTCTCCCCATTGGATGTAGGGGCCGTACTTGCCGGAGCGCACGTAGACGGGCAATCCCTCGAAGAGGCCGATGGGCTGGTCCTTCTTCTTGCCGGTTTCGATCAGCTGCAGCGCGACATCGACGGTGATCTCGTCGGGCGCGAGGCCTTCGGGCACCGAGCCGCGTGAATCGCCGTGCTGCACATAGGGACCGAACTTGCCCACGCGCAACTCGACCGGCTGCCCGTCGTGCTGGCCGATGGGGATGGTGCACACCGCGCGCGGCTCGATGCCTGCGGCCCGCTCGGTCACGATCTTCTCGAGGCCCGGGTTGGAGCCGGACCAGAAACCCGCGAGGAAGGCGGTGCGCGACAAGCGCCCTTCGGCGATCTTGTCGAGTTCCTGCTCCATGTCGCGCGTGAAGCCGTAGTCGACCAGCTGCGGCTCGAGCATCTCGAGCGCCTGCACGACGGCGAAGCCCAGGGGTTGCGGCACGAGCGTCTTGCCGCGCAGCATCGAGTAGCCGCGAGAGGTGATCGTCTCCAGCGTCGCGCCGTACGTCGACGGACGTCCGATGCCGAGCTCCTCCATCTTCGCCACCAGCGAGGCTTCGGTGTAGCGCGCGGGCGGCGTCGTGCGATGGCCGTCCGGCACGGCGTCCAGCACCTTGGCCGCGTCGCCCGTCGCGAGGGGCGGCAAGGGCTTTTCGCGGTCGTCGAGCGCCGCTTGGGGATCGTCGCTGCCCTCGATGTACACGCGGCGGTAGCCCGCGAAGTCGGTGATGCGGCCGCGCGCGACGGCGACGACCTTGCCTTGCGGCGCGTCGGTGGAGAGCGTCGCCACGACGGCGGTGTAGCGCTCCTCGGCCATCTGGCTGGCGAGCGTGCGCTTCCAGATCATCTCGTAGACGCGCGCCTCCATGCTGCCGACGCCGACCTCGGCGGCGACCTCGTCGGGGTGGCGGAAGCTGGCGCCCGCGGGGCGGATCGCCTCGTGCGCCTCCTGCGCGCCCTTCTTCGAGCCGTAGAAGTTGGGGGAGGGCGGCAGGTACTCGCGTCCGTAGAGTTGCTCGACGAGGCGCGCGGCGGCGGCGCGCGCCTCCCCCGAGAGCGACATCGAGTCGGTGCGCATGTAGGTGATGAAGCCGTTCTCGTAGAGCCGCTGCGCTACGCGCATGGCGTCCTGCGCCCGCAGGCCGAGCTTCCGGCCGGCGTCCTGCTGGTAGGTCGAGGTCGTGAATGGAGCCCTCGCGTGCGAGGTCTTGGCTTCGCGCTCGACGCCTTCGACGCGGAACGAGCCGCGTCGCAAGGCCTCGCCGAGTTGCGCGGCCGTGGCGGCATCCCACACCTGCGCGTCCTGCTTCTTGAGGCGTCCGGACTCGTCGAAGTCGGATCCGCGCGCCAGCTTGCGGCCGGCGACGGAGGCGAGCTCCGCCTCGAAGGCCGTGCCGCCCTTCTCGAGCTTGACCTTGACGTCCCACCATTCGGCGGACACGAAGCGCATGCGCTCCTTCTCGCGCTCGACGAGCAGCTTGGTGGCGACGCTCTGCACGCGGCCGGCCGAGGTGCCTTGCGCGATCTTGCGCCACAGGAGCGGCGAGACCTCGTAGCCGTACAGGCGGTCGAGCACGCGACGCGCCTCCTGCGCCTGGACGAGGTTGTCGTCCAACTGGCGCGCCGTGTCGACGGCCTTCTGGATGGCCGACTTGGTGATCTCGTGGAACACCATGCGCTTGACCGGCACCTCGGGCTTGAGCACCTCGAGCAGGTGCCAGGCGATGGCTTCGCCCTCGCGGTCTTCGTCGGTCGCGAGGTAGACGAGCTCGGCCTCCTCGAGGGCGGACTTCAGCTCCTTGATCTGCTTCTTGCGGTCTTCGCTGACCACGTAGATGGGAGTGAAGTCGTTGTCGATGTCGATGCCGAGTCGCGCCCAGGGGAGCCCCTTGTACTTGGCGGGGATCTCCTTCGAACCGGGGATGTCGCGCACATGCCCCTGGCTGGCGAGCACCTTGTAGCCCTTGCCCAGGTACTCGCGGATCTTCTTCGCCTTGGTGGGCGACTCGACGATGATCAACTGCGTCATGCCGGGCGAACCATACGAGCCGAGGCGAGGCTCGGCAAGCCTCCTGCAGGCCTCGCGCGGGCGCGCTCTCGCACGCGTGCGCGCGTGGGCGCGCGCATCATGCACGCGTGGCGCGCGGCGTGCGCGAGGCGGCGCGCCTCACTTTTTTTCGCGGAATTCCGCCAGGCGCCAGCCCGCGCCGTCCCGCTCGAGGCGCGCATCCCCCGCGCCGAGTCCCGCGAGCGGCAGCTCGCTCCACGCGCCGCCCGGGACCCGCAAGCGCAAGCGCGCCGCCCGCGCGGCGCCCAGGCCGAAGCGCGGCGTCTCCTCGCACGAGCCGAAGTAGGAGGGCTGCGGGTGCGCATCGCGCGCCAGCACGATGCCGTCGTCGCGCTCCAACTCGACGCGCGTGCCGCGCGGCAGGCCGCGCACGGCGAGCATCCGCGCCTCCGAGCCGCGCCGCAGGAACACGCGCGCGGCGCCGCCGTTCTCGGTCATGACCAAGTCCTCGTCGCCATCGCCATCGAGGTCCCCGGAGACCAGGCAGCGTCCCACGAACGAGGGGCCGCACAGCGCGGCTTCGCGCGCCGAGCGGTCGCGCCAGCCGTCTTCCTCGCGCTCGAAGCACAACATGCGCTGCGCGAACTCCTGCCCGTCGTGGTAGAGGTGGATGTTGTCGAGGATGTGGCCGTTGGCGACCACGAGGTCGAGGTCGCCGTCGCCGTCGGGGTCGACGAGCACGCAGCCGAAGCCCACCGGCAGTCGCGTGGGGTGTTCGAGCCCGGACAGGTGCGTGCGGTCGTCGAACAGCAAGCCGCCGAGGTTCGCGTAGTACGTGTCGGACTCGTCGTCGAAGCCGGTGACGAAGATGTCCATGTCGCGATCCCCGTCCATGTCGCCGACGGCGACGCCCATCGAGGCTTCCGTGCGTCCGTAGCGGTCGACGCCCACGCCGGAGAGCAGCGTGGAGTCCTCGAAGCGACCCCGCCCGTCGTTCGTCCACAGGCGGTTCTCGGTCGAGTCGTTGGCCACGAAGGCGTCGAGGTCGCCGTCGTCGTCGACGTCGGCGACCGCCACGCACAGTCCCTTGCCGTCCGGGTCGAACAGGCCCGCCTCGCGCGTGCGCTCGACGAAGCGCGCCCGTCCGTCGTTCTCGTAGTAGCGGTCGTTCAAGCCCGCGTAGCGGTCGGGATGGCAGTACGAGCGCCAACCTTCGCGGCGTTGGCCGCAGTGCTCGGGTCGCGACAGGTCGACGGCGAGGTAGGAGACCAGGAACAAGTCGAGGTCGCCATCGGCGTCGCCGTCGAACAGCGCCGCGCACGCGCTCCATTCGTCGACCAGCACGCCGCTCTCCTCCGTCGCGTCGCGCCAACGCGCCGGACCGTCGGAGAGCAGCACCTTCGCCGGTCCCAGATTGGCGAGCACGAGATCATCGTAGCCGTCGCCGTCGAGGTCGCCCGTGGCGACGCCCATGCCGTGGTGCGGGTCGGCGCCGGCGCCGGAGCCCGCCGAGGCGTCGACGAAGCGCGCCGCGCCGTCGTTCAGCCACAACTGGTTGCGGGGCGCGCCGGCGGGCGGGGGACCGTAGCTGGTGGCCGTCGGACCCTGCGGCGGCATCGGACCTCCCTGCACCAGGTACAAGTCGAGGTCGCCGTCGCGGTCGGCGTCGAACAAGGCCGCGCCGGCGCCCATGGTCTCCGGCAGGTGGCGCTCGGGGCTGCGTCCGGCGTCGTGGGCGAAGCGCAGGCCGCTCGCCGCCGTGCCGTCCTCGTACCAGGCCGTGGTGGAGGGTGCGGATCGCGCGCCGGCCGGATCCTCGCGGCAGCTTGTCAAGGTGATTTGACAGAACGCGATGGTGGCCAGGGCGGCGAGGAGCGGCGGGTAATCCGCGGGCGGGCGGGAGCGACTCATGGCTTGCGCTCCGTCCCGGACGCGTCCTTCGCCTTGGGCCGCAGGGCCTCGAGGCGTTCCCTCAACGCCTGGTCGTCCGGCCTGCGCGCCGCCAGCGCCTCGAGCAGTCGCAGCGCCTCGGACGCGCGCCCATCCTCGGCCAGCAGGTCGGCCTCGCGCACGACGAGGCGCGGATCGTCGGATCTCGCCCGCGCGCGCCGCAGCACGGCGAGCGCCGCGTCCAGCCCGCCCGCCGCGCGCGCCGCCTTGGCGTGGCGCAGCGCGTTGGGGACGAGCTGCCTGGCGTCGCACAGGGATTCCGCGCGCTCGAACGCGCGCAGCGCGCGCTCGAGCCTGCCCAGCCCGGACTCGGCCTCGCCGACCGCGGTCCAGTTGGGGCCGTGGACGGGCTGCAAGTCGACCGCCTCGAGCGCGTGGTCGAGCACGTCGAGCTTGGCGCGCAGCTCGCGCTGGCGCGCCATGGTCGCGAGTCCCTCCTCGCGCGCGCCCGAGCGCAGCAGCACGCGGCCGAGTCCGAGCATGGCCTCGGCCTCGCACGGATCGAGCTCGAGCGCGGCGCGGAAGGCGTCGCGCGCGCCTGTCCAGTCTTCTTGACGCGCGCGCCTGCGACCCTCGGCCGCCATGAGCCGCGCATCGCCCCGGCCGAAGCGCGCCAGCGCGCGATCCAGCTCGCGGTCCGACTCGGCGAAGTCGAGCAGGGCCTCGGTGGCGTCGATCGCCATCAAGGCGCCCTGCAGCTCGCCGCGATCCAGGAGCGGCAGGCACTCGGCGTAGCGCGCCAGCAGGAACAAGGCGATGCCGCGCTGCTCGGCGCACGGCGCTCCGCAGCGTTCAGCGCTGGCGAGCGCCGCCGCGGGGCGGTGCAGCTCGAGTTGCCAAAGCGCGAGCCGGCGCCATTCCGTCGCCGCGGTCGAGGGGGCCTTCCGGAGGCGCGCCTCCTCCTGCTCGAGCGCCTCGAGCCGTCGTCCCGCGCGCCATGCCTCTTCGGCCGCGTCGCCGCGCGGCGCATCCGCGCCCTGCGCCGCGCCCGGGATCGGCGCGGCGTGGAGGAGCGCGAGGCCGAGGGTCCAGGCGCGCAAGGCGTGCATGGCCACATGGTAAGCGCGAGGGCATGCTCGCGCGCCAGCGCCCGCGCTTGCCGCCGGGGGAGGATGGCGTACGCTGGTGGGATCGCCCGTCGAATCCGGCCTCGCCCGGTATCCCGTCCGGCCGAAGCCGGCCTCGCCCTGCCCAGCACCATGCGTCATTCGATCCTGCCCTTCGCCCTCGCGGCCCTCGCGCCCCTCGCCTCCGCGGACTTGTCGGTGCGCGTCCTCTCCGCCACCGCGCCGGGCACCTCCACCGCCCAGGTGCTCGGACAGCCCGGCCAGCGCGTGCTGCTGTTCATCAGCGCCACCGAGGCGCAGACGCAGATCGGCGACCTGATCACGCTCGACATCAATCCGCTGCGCCAACTCGCCGCCGAGGTGACCCTCGGCCTGACGCTCGACGCGCAGGGCGCGGCCAACTTCAGCTTCGCCACGACCCAGGCGTTGTCCGGCGGCCGCCTGACCTTCCAAGCCGCCGCGTTGGCGCCGACGCCGGAAGTGTCGAACATCTGCCGCGCCACCTACCTGGGGTCGAACTCGCTCGGCGCGGCGCTGGGCACCACCGCGTCCGCCTTCGGGCAGGCCTTCGCCCTCCCGGACGGACGCGTGGCGCTCGTCGGCGGCGCCGGACCGGTCGTCTCGGCCTTCGATCCCTGCACGCAGGAAGTGGCGCCCATCGGACTCGTCCCGAGCGCGAACCTGTTCGCGGCGCGCGCGCAGCTTGCGGATGGGCGCATCCTCGTCGCCGGCGGCCTCGGGACGAACGGCCAACCCAGCGCCGAGGCCTATCTCTTCGATCCAGCCACGGCGGTCGCGACCACGCTGCCTCCCCTGGCGACGGCGCGACTCGGCGCGGCGGCGGTGCGGCGCGGCGACGGCAAGATCCTCGTCACCGGGGGCATCGACACGACGAGCTTCACCGATGTCGCCGCGTTCTTCGGCGCCATCGAGAACACGACCGAGCTGTTCGATCCCGCCACCGGGACCTTCGCGGCCGGTCCGAACATGCCCGAGCCCAAGGCGTTCCACACGGCCACTCGCCTCGCCAACAACTCGATCCTCGTCGCGGGCGGACTCGGCGTGGTGCAGGTGCTCGGCGTGCCCTACGTGTCCAACCTCGGCTACGCGTCGAACACGGCGGGCACGAGCTTCAGCGCCCTGCCGAAGCTGTTCTCGACCGGGCGCTTCCTCCACGACGCGACGCGCCTCGCCGACGGTCGCGTGCTGCTCTCGGGCGGCCTCACGGCCGATCTGGGCGGCGTCTTGAAGTCGGGGGATCTCTCGCAGATCGCCTTCACTTCGATCGCGACGACGAGCCTCTACTCGACGAGCGGCCTCGGCTCGTTCGCCAACGGCCCGACGCTGGCGGCGCCGCGCGCCTTGCATGCCGTGGCCGCGCTCAACAACGGACGCGCGCTGCTCGCGGGCGGCATCTCCGGCGCGCTCGACATCGGAGCCATCCTCGCGGGCCGGATCAGCCTGCCTGCCGCCGTCGCCACGACGGAACTGGTCTCCACGACCGCCGCGCGCCTCGGTCCGGCGATGGCCGCGCCGCGCGTGGGCGGCATGGCCATCGGCGGAGCGGCCGATGGCCGCGCGTACTTGTTCGGCGGCGGCCCGACGAGCATCGAGCTTTACCAACCCTGACGGCGCCGCAAGGCCATCCCGCCGACATGGACCTCGCCCAAGCGATGCGGGCGCTCGAGGCGAAGGGCAAGCCTTCGACCAAGCGCATCTACATGCGGCATGGCGCGGAGGAGCCCTTCTTCGGCGTGTCGGTGGCCGACATGAAGGCCATCCTGAAGCAGGCCGGGCGCGACCATTCCTTGGCTCTGCGGCTCTACGACACGCGCAACGGCGACGCGCAGTACCTGGCGGCGTTGATGGCGGACGCCGAGGCGATGACGAAGAAGGACCTCGAGCGTTGGGCGAGGACGGCGACCTGGTACATGGTGCGCGAGTACGGCGTCGCCGGGGTCGCGGCCGACGGCCCGCATGGTTGGTCCATGGGTTGCAAGTGGATCGACGCCAAGGACGCGGGCGTGCAGACCTGCGGTTGGGCGAGCTTGTCAGGCTGCCTTGCCACGCGCCCCGACGCCGAGTTGGACCTCGAGCACGCCGGTGGGCTGCTGCAACGGGTCGCCGACGAACTGCCCGGCGCCGAGAATCGCGTGCGCTACGCCATGAACGGGTTCGTCATCGCCGCCGGGGCGTGGGTGCCGGCCTTGCGCGGGCGGGCGCTCGCGGTGGCGAAGGCGCTCGGCAAGGTCGAGGTGGACATGGGCGGCACGGCGTGCCGCGTGCCGGACGCGGCGCAGGCGATCGCCAAGGCGGCTTCGCGCCCGACGAAGAAGCGCGCCAGCGCGCGTTGCTGAACGGACGGACTCCGCGCCCGCGCGGACGGAGCACCGTCACGGCCTGAAGCAGCGCGCCAAGGTCAAGTCCTGGTCCTGGTACGAGCGCCGGCCTTCGCCGTACAACCGGTCGGGCCGTCCGGCGGAGCGGAAATAGCGCAGGCGGCAGAAGGGCTGGCCGTCCTCGACGAGGAAGGGCACGTCGTGCGCGCGCACCTCGAGCACCGCCGGCGTGCCATCGCCGCCTTCGCGCCAACCGAAGCCGTTGTCGAAGAAGCCCGCGGAGTTGTTGCGCAGCTCTCCCACGCCCACGTCGATCGGCAGCATCTCCGCCGCATGGTCGGGCGGAACGACGAGGCGCTCCTTGGAGGCGAAGATGTGGAAGCTCCCCGGCGCGAGGATGCAGCGGCCGTCGTCGGCGCGCACCTCCTCGAAGTAGTCGCGCGCGTCGTGCGCGTGCTCGCGGTCGAACTCGACGACTCCACCGCGCGCGGCCGATCTCCACCCGGCGGGCGCGCGACCGGCGAGTCCGACGCGCACCACGAGCGTGCCATCGTCGTCGATGGAGGCCTCGTCGAGGGGCACGGGCCTCGAGGTCGCGCCCGCGCGCGTCCACAGGAGCGGCGTGCGCGCGTGCAGGGCGCGCAACCCATCCGCGTCCAGCGCGGGCGCGCCGCGCGCGAGGCGCAGTTGCGCGAGTCGCACGCCGCGCGCGAGGCGCACGGGGAAGGAGAGCGGCGCGATCTCGATCCACAACGGACCTCGATAGCCCGGTGGAGTCTCGTCGAAGCGCGCGTGCCCGTCGCACAAGACGCGCGTGAAGATGTCGCAGCGCCCCGTGCTGCTGCGCGGGTTGAAGCGTCCGCGCAGGTCGGCGGGCAGGTCGAGGCGCTCCTCCAACTCGACGAGGTAGGGCACGCCCGGCTCGAGGATCGCGCCCGCTTCGAGGTCGATCGGCGCCAAGGCGAGCCGCTCGAGCGCGCGCAGCACGCCTTCGCGGCCGGGCAGGAAGCCGGCGCGCATGCGCCAGCCGCGCGCCGACAGCCGCAGGTCCAGCGAGGCGGGGGAGACTTGGCTGGAGCGCACGGGATGCGCGGGATCCGCCGACGAGATGGCGCTCCCCAGCAAGGCGCCCAAGTCGCGGTCGACGAGGATGTGGCCGGATGGTTCCTGCGCGGGCATGGCTCGTGCATTGAACCACGGCGCGCGCCGGGGCCGAGGCGCGGAGGCGCTTGGACGCGCCAGCGCGCGCCGCTACACTCCTCGCCCTCGAGACGCGCCGCCGCGACCCCGCGCGGGCGAGGCGCGCGACATCCACCAGGAGCAGGACGCCCCCATGAAGATCCACGAGTACCAGGCCAAGGAGCTCTTCCGGCGCTACGGCCTCGCCGTGCCGGAAGGCCGCGTCGCCAAGACCGTCGAGGAGGCCGTGGCGGCCTGGAACGACCTCAAGAGCCCGCTGTGCGTCGTCAAGGCGCAGATCCACGCCGGCGGTCGCGGCAAGGCCGGCGGCGTCAAGCTCGTGCGCAGCGCGGACGAGTGCCGCGCGGCGGCGCAGGCGATCCTCGGCAAGACGCTGGTGACGCACCAGACCGGGCCCGAGGGCACGCTGGTGCGCACCTTGTGGGTGGAGAAGGGCAGCGACATCGCCAAGGAGTACTACCTCGGCATCGCGCTCGACCGCGAGTCGCGCCGTCCGGTGGTGATGCTCAGCTCCGAAGGCGGCATGGACATCGAGGAGGTCGCCGCGACGCATCCCGAGAAGATCGTCAAGGCGCCGTTCTCGCCGACCAACGGCCTGTCGATGGCCGAGGCGCAGAAGCTCGTGCGCGGCGTCAAGATGTCGCCGGGGCTCGAGCCGCAGGTGGTGCCCTTCCTGGTGGCCTTGGCGAAGCTGTACTGCGAGCTCGACTGCTCGATCGCCGAGGTCAACCCGCTGATCGTCACCAAGGACAACCGCGTCGTGGCCTTGGACGGCAAGATCAACTTCGACTCGAACGCGCTGTTCCGCCATCCCGACGTCGTCGGCATGCGCGACCTGTTCGAGGAGGACGAGAAGGAGATCGCGGCGAGCAAGCACGACCTGTCGTACATCGCGCTCGACGGCGACATCGGCTGCATGGTCAACGGCGCCGGACTCGCCATGGCGACGATGGACGTGATCAAGCTCTACGGCGCGGAACCCGCGAACTTCCTCGATGTCGGCGGCGGCGCGACCGCCGAGAAGGTGGCGGCCGCGTTCCGCATCATCCTCTCGGACCCGAAGGTCAAGGGCGTGCTCGTCAACATCTTCGGCGGGATCATGAAGTGCGACACCATCGCCACGGGAGTGATCGAGGCCGTCAAGCAAGTGCAGCTCAAGGTGCCGCTCGTCGTGCGCCTCGAGGGCACCAACGTTGAACTAGGCAAGAAGCTGCTGGCCGAGTCGGGGCTGCCGATCGTGGCCGCCAGCGATCTGGACGACGCGGCGCAGAAGATCTGCGCCGCCGTGGGCGCGCTCGGTAAGGGTTGAGGAGGAGACCATGAGCATCTGGGTCGGCAAGGACACGAAACTCATCTGCCAGGGCTTCACCGGCAAGACCGGCACCTTCCACAGCGAGCAGGCCATCGCCTACGGCACGAAGATGGTCGGCGGCGTCAACCCGCAGAAGGCGGGCACCAAGCACCTCGGCCTGCCGGTGTTCGGTTCGGTCAAGGAGGCGCGCGAGCAGACCGGCGCCAACGCCAGCGTGATCTACGTCCCGCCCGCGGGCGCCGCCGCGGCGATCGTCGAGGCGGTCGACGCCGGCATCGAGCTGGTGGTGACGATCACCGAGGGCATCCCGGTGATCGACATGGTCAAGGTCGCCGAGCGCATGGCGCAGCCGGGCTGCAAGTCGCGCCTGATCGGCCCCAACTGCCCGGGCATCATCACGCCCGACGAGTGCAAGATCGGCATCATGCCGGGCTACATCCACAAGAAGGGCCGCGTGGGCGTCGTCTCGCGTTCGGGCACGTTGACGTACGAGGCCGTGTGGCAATTGACGAGCCGCGGCATCGGCCAATCGACCTGCGTCGGCATCGGTGGCGACCCGGTGAACGGCACGAACTTCGTCGACGTGCTCAAGGCCTTCAACGAGGACCCGGGCACGGACGCGATCATCATGATCGGCGAGATCGGCGGCAACGCCGAGGAGCGCGCCGCCGAGTACATCGCCGCCAACGTGAAGAAGCCCATGGTCGGCTTCATCGCCGGCCAGACGGCGCCCCCGGGGCGTCGCATGGGCCACGCGGGCGCCATCATCTCGGGCGGCCAGGGCAGCGCGGGCGACAAGATCGCCGCGCTCGAGAAGGCCGGCGTGCGCATGTGCAAGAGCCCCTCGCGCCTCGGCGTGACGATGGAGGCGTTCCTCGCCGACGTCGGGCTGCTCGCCCAGGCCAAGGCCTGAACGCGCGCCGATCCGCGGGGACGCGCGGCGCGAAGCGCCATGCAGCACCAGCCCAGCCGCACAGCCGACGGCTCGTGGACCCTGCTGCACGGCGGCCACGGCGAGGGGTTCCACGCGCGCGAAGGCGCGTGGACCCAGGCCGTCCTGCGCTACGCGCGCGAGTGCCGCCTGCGCGAGCGGGGCGGGGAACTCGCCGCGCAAGGCGCCCGCTCCCTGCGCCTGCTCGACATCGGCACCGGCCTCGGCCTCAACATCGCAGCGGCCCTGCACGAGCTCGACGGCCTGGGACTCGTGCTCGAGGTCGAGGGCTTCGAGATCGACCCCGCGGTGCCGCGCGCGGCGGTGGCCTTGCCCCCCGAGACCGGGAGCGGCGCCGCCTTCGTGGCGCGGGCGCGCGGCGCCCTGTCAAATTGGCTTGACGCAGGCCGGCACGCCGGCGTCGTCGAGGCGCCCGGCCTGCGGCTGCGACTGCATCTGGGCGACGCGCGGACGGCCGTGGCGCGCCTCCCGCCCGAGCCGCGCTTCGACGCCGTGTTCCTCGATCCCTTCTCGCCCAAGGTCGAGCCGGCCTTGTGGCGCGCGGACTTCCTGGGCGAGATCGCCCGGCGCATGGCCCCGGCGGCGCGCCTGTCGACCTACGCGGCGGGCTCCGCGGTGCGGCGCGCGCTGCACGAGGCGGGCCTGCAGGTCGGTCGCGGGGCGCGCGTGGGCGCGAAGCGCGAAGGCACGCTCGCCAGCCACGCGGACGGCCTGCCTCCCCTGGAGCCGCGGCAGGCGCGTCGCCTCCACCGTCCCGCGCAGGGCTGAGGACTCGCTGATCCGGCGTGGGCGCACCTGCGCGCCGCCGTGCGCATGTTTTTCCGACCTTGGCCCGATCCTGTCCTGAAATTTGCCTGCCCGCGGGGCGGGGGCGGGGTCGATGCTCTAGACTCCAGATGCCTGCACGGACCGGGCATCCCGCCTGGTCCTCGCCCCGCACTCTCCGTGGCGACTCCCGCGAGGGACCGTGGCAGGCGCGAGCGCCGCGCGCGCCGCCGAGGGCCTACACCGCACATGACGACTCTGGCATTCATCGGCAACATGGGCATCGGCGAGTGGCTGATCATCCTCGTGGTGGTCTTGTTGTTCTTCGGCGCCCGCAAGCTTCCGGAACTGGCGCGCTCCATGGGTTCGAGCGTCCATGAGTTCAAGAAGGGCATGAACGACGGCAAGGCCGAGGCCCAAGCCGAGACGCAGGCCGCCAAGGTGAACTCGCAAGCCTCGAAGGACTGAGGCACCGGGGCGCGGGCGGCCCGCATCGCGCTCGGCGCATCGGCGGCTCGAGTCGAAGGTTGCGTCCGCATGCCGCGGGCGCGAGCATGGGACGATGCTGGCGGGGCCAGATCCGTCCTCGCGTCCTCGATGAAGCAGCCGGCAGATCCGTCCTCGTCGCTCCCTGCGGGACCTCCGGCGGCTCCGCGCCTCGTGGGAGCGGTCTTGTGCGGGGGCGCCAGTCGGCGCATGGGTCGCGACAAGGCGCGACTGGAACTGGACGGACGCACGCTCCTCGAGCGTGCGCTGTCGTTGCTGGAGGCCTCCTGCGGGCGCGTGCACCTGTGCTGCGGCCCGACCCCGCGCTACGAGGAGTTGGGCGTCCCGTTGCTGCTCGACGCGCCGGGGGAGTCGGGCCCGCTCGCCGGCGTGGCCGCGGCCTTGGGCACCTTGGCCTCCGATGAGTGGCTGGTCGTCGCGCCGGTCGATCTGCCTTGGCTGGACGCCCGGGCGTTGGCGCGGGTCGTGGAGCGGCTGCGCACGTCGGATTGCGACGTGGCCTGCGCCCGTTCGCGTGGCGGACTCGAGCCTCTCGTGTCGGCTTGGCGGCCCACCGCGGTGGGCGAGGTGCGCGCCGCGCTCCTGCGCGGAGAGCGGCGCATGGTCGCGCCCTTCGCGGGTTGGTCCGAATCCGGCCGGCTGCGGCTGGCGGAGGTGGAATTCGATTCGAGCGGCTTGCACAGGACTTTCGACAACCTGAACACGCCACTCGACTGGCGCCGCGCGACCATGGAAACTGGTGGCGGGGGGGCCCATGCGAATGGACCTCCGGTGAAGCCTTGAGCACGCTCGAAACCCGCATCGACGCCATGCTTGCGCCCGTAGCACCGGGCATGGAGCGCATGCGCGCCATCATGGAGGCCCAGGTGCGCTCCGACGCGGCCGCGGTGCAGGCGATGACCGCGCACGTCGGCAGCTTCCGCGGCAAGCAGTTGCGCGCGGCCTTGGTGCTGCTCGTGGGCAAGGCGATCGGTTCGCGCGACGACGAGCATCCCGAGGTGGCCGCCATCGTCGAACTGATCCACCTCGCGACGCTCGTGCACGACGACGTGCTCGACGGGGCGCGCGTGCGCCGCCGCGTGGCTTGCGTCAACGAACGCTGGGACAACCAGATCGCCGTGCTGCTGGGCGACTTCCTCTACGCGCGCGCCTTCCACCTTTCGACCACCTTGCGCTCGCGCCTCGCCTCGCGCCTGCTCGCCGACACGACGGCCATCCTGTGCACCGGCGAGATCGAGCAGGCGGCCTTGCGACGCGACTTCGCGCTGACGCAGGCCAAGTACGAGGACATCGCCGCCAAGAAGACGGGCAGCCTGTACTCGGCCGCCTGCGAACTGGGCGCGCGCCACGCGGGCGGCGACGCGGAGGATCCGCGCCTCGCGCGCCTCGGCGCCGAGATGGCCGCGTTCGGTCGCGAGGTCGGACTGGCCTTCCAGATCGTCGACGATTGCCTCGATGTCGTCGGCGAGGAGGAGGTCGTCGGCAAGTCCGTCGGCAACGACGTCGAGGACGGCAAGCTGACCCTGCCCGTGCTGCACGCCTGGTCGCGCGCCGACCTCGCCACCCGCGCGCGCATGCAGGCGATCTACGCGCCGGACTTCGTCGCCGGCTCTGCGCGCCGCATCGAGCTCCTGCGCGCCTGCTGCGATCTTTCCGCCGGGGTCGAGCATGCCATGGCCCGCGCCCACGAACTCGTCGCTGGCGCGCGCGCCAGGTTGGCGGCCCTGCCCGCGTCGCCGGCGCGCGAAGCGCTGGACGCCATCGCCCTGTTCACACTCGAGCGGCGCTTCTGACGCGCCGCCCGCCTGAAGGCAAGCAAGCAACGATGTCCGACTCCGCAACCACCGTCCAACCGAAGCGCAAGTGGGGGTTCCTGTCGGCCTCGCTGGTGGCCCTCGTCGTCATCACGATGGCGCAGGTCGCGGGCAGCCAGCTCGAGACCTTCGGCGACACGGGCTTCGGCGCGCGCGAACTGGTGCTGCTCGGCTTCCTCGGATCCGTCGCCGGGTTCCTCTGGATCCAGCGCGAAGCGGTCAAGGGCTACTTCCGCTCGATGAAGACGGGCGTGTCCTTGATCGCGCTTTCGATCCTCGCCATCGCCGCGGGCGTGCTCGTGCCGCAGATCGACGGATTCGAAGACCCCGAGGAGCGCGTGCCGGTCGTGTCGGACATCCCGCGCGAGACGCTGCGCGGTTGGCTCGACGTCGACCACACGGACCTGGCGCCGCTCGCGGGCCTCTCGGCCGAGCAGCGCCAACGCGCCGTGCGGTGGCGCGAGCACTACCGCGCCTTCCGCTGGGCGGAGGGCTACTTCGTCTACCACCTCTTGCATCCCTACGGGATCGGCCTGCCCGAGTCGCAGTTGCCCGCGCCCGCCTTGGCGGGCCTCGATCGGTTCGAATCGCGCTACGGCAAGGAAGAGCGCGACAACCGGCAGAAGTCCATGACCGCGGCCTTCTCGGGGCGCGAGAAGTCGGCCGAGATCGGGCGGCTCGTGCGCGAGCACGAGGACGCCTTCCTGCGCGCCTTCGAGGTGTCCACCTTCCTGCACCTGAACCGCACCTACAAGAGCCATTGGTTCGCCATGCTGCTCGCGCTGGTGGGGGCGGGGATGATGTTCAACACCTTCACGGGCGCGCCGCGCACCTGGTTCACCTGGCGTCGCAGCGGGTTCATCGTCGTGCACCTCGGCGTGCTGACCTTCCTCGTCGGCGGTGCGCTGTCGAAGTGGAAGACCGACCGCGGGATCATGCACCTGCTGCTCGAGTCGCCGCCGCAGCAGGGCTACTGGGGCCACTTCTCGCCCGACAAGCCGCGCGAGATGCCCTTCGCCTTGACGCTCGAGCGCTTCGCGCGCCGCGACTGGAAGACGATGCAGGTCGTGTTCAATGGCGACGACTTCAAGTCGAACCCGCCCGAGTTCACGCTGTGGCCCGGGCGCAAGGTGGTCCTGGATCGCCAAGCCGGCGCCGATGCTGTCGAACGCGCGCGCATCGAGGTCGAGGTGCTCGAGCTGGCCGAGCGCGCCGAGGTCGACCGGCCGCGCTTCTGGGAGTCCGACGAGCCCGGCCACAAGGAGAACCTCGGCGCCATCGCGGCGCTCGGACTCGTGGGAGGCCAGCAGTCCTTCCTCAAGCCCGACGTGCCGGGACGCCAGACCTTGTACGACCCGCGCTGGAACTGGCGACTGATGGTGGTCGAGGGTGGCGACGCGCGCGAGGCGAAGAAGCGCCTCTCCAGCCCCGACGAGGACCGCCTCGGGTGGTTGTCGCTCAAGGTCTCGGCGCAAGGCGACGTCCAATCGACGCGCCACGCGATCCGCCTGGGCGATTCCATCGACGCCGGCGACTACCAGGTGGTGGTGCGCGAGGCGATGGCCGACTTCCGCCTCGACGAGGGCGGCAAGACCGAGGTGCGCGATCCGCGCCCGATCCACACGATCAGTCCGCGCAATCCGGGCGTGTGGCTGGAGATCACGCCCACGCGCGGCGGACACACCGAGCGGCGGCTGGTGCTCGAGGCCTTGAACGCCGAGGAGCACGACCTGCAGAAGCGCTTCGAGTACGCCGAGCTCGTGGCTTCGCTCGAGTGGGATCGCTGGAACTCGCGCGGCCCTACGCGCGCCGTCCTGCACTACGCCCGCGGGGCCGAGCCCACGCTGCACTTCGACGACGGCCGCGAGGTCCCGGCGAAGAGCGGCTCGACCGTGGACATGCCCGGCGACGGGGACCTGGTGGTGGGCGACCTCGTGCACGAGGCGCGCCTCGAGAAGGTCGTGCGCTTCGACCCCGAGGCGGAGCACATCGACGACCCCGAGTTCTCGCCGTACTTCTACAGCGCCGATCCCACCGGCGCGAAGCTCAAGGTCACGATCGACAAGGGCACCGACAAGGAGCGCGTCGAACTGGTCACCATGGCCTCGACCGACCAGAGCCTGGCGAACCTGTGGATCGCGCCGGACGAGAGCTTCTACATCCGCTACTACGAGAACGACGCGGGCTTCCCCTTCGAGTGGCGCAGCGTGCTGGCGGTCCACGAGCACGAGTGCAAGCTGCCGGCGTGGCGCAAGTTCCTCGCTTCGTTCACCTCGGGCTTCGCGGCGCGCGGCGACCATCTCGACGCGGGTTGCCGCCTCGACCAACTCGCGCGGATCGACGCCGGCGACGAGCGCGAGCGCGAGATCCGCGTCAACGACTACTTCCACTGGAAGGGCTACCGCTTCTTCCAGACCAACGCCGACCCGCGCAACCCGCGCTATTCGGGGATCGGCGTGGTGTACGACCCGGGCATCCCGATCGTGCTGCTCGGCATGTACCTGACGATCTTCGGCGCGGTGATCGTGTTCATCATGCGTCCGATCATGGCCGCCCGGCGCGAGGACCGCGCGTCGGGGCGGTCCGAGTCCCGGCCCGGCGAGGAGAGCTGACATGGAAAGCCTGAGGATCCTGTTCGAGGCGGAGATGGCACGCTCCGCTCGTCTCACCGCCGTGGCGGACGTCCTGTGCCTGCTCGGCGCCCTCGCCTGCGCGTTCTCCGCCATCCAGCACGCTCGCGCCCAGCGCGCGGGCGTCGCCGCAGGCGAGGGACGGGCGAGGCTCCTGCACGCGACGCCGATCGTCCTGACGGCGGCGGCGCTGGTCGTCATGTCGTTCGCCGTCGGCTGGCGCTGGATCGAAGTGAACCACTTCCCCAGCCAGACGATGAGCGAGGTGCTCACCATGTTCACCACCGCGCTGCTCGTCGCCATGGTCGTGCTCAAGCCGGCCCTGGGATTGTCGCGGCGCGGCCATGGGTGGGCCGTGGTGGAGGACCTGCTGGTGATGGCTGTGCTGGTCGGCGTGTGGGCCACGCACGCCCACGTGCGCACGCTTTCGACCGCGCAGCGAGACCTGCCTCCCGCGCTCCAGAGCTACTGGTTCGCGCCGCACCTCGTGTGCCTGATCTTCAGCTACGCGACCATGGCGGTGGCGGCCATCATGTGCCTCGTGTACTTCGTGACGCGCTTCTGGACCGGCGCGCTGCGCGGCGGGTGGAGCCGCGGTTCGCAGTGGCTCGTGCTGGCGGGGCTCCTGCTCGTGCCCTTCGCGCAGGTCGTCACCATCCCGATGTTCGTGCTCGCCGGCCTGGTCTTCCTCGTGCTGCACGCCATGGGGCGCGTGCCCGCGCCCGACTCGGTCAAGCGGCTCGAGTCGAGCTTCGAGGAAGTCTCCTTCCGCGCCTTCGCCGTGGGCTTCCCGTTCCTCACCGCGGGCTTGTGGATGGGCGCCTTCTGGGCGCAGGAGGCGTGGGCCAACTACTGGGGCTGGGACAGCAAGGAGAACTCCGCGCTGATCACCTGGCTCGTCTACGTGGTCTACATCCACCTGCGCATGCTCGGCGGGTACCGCGGCGAGAAGGCGATGGGCGTCCTGGTCGCCGGCGCCTTGAGCGTGTTCCTCACCTTCCAGATCTTCGGCTACCTGCCGGACAGCCAGAAGTCGCTGCACCGCTACACCGACGACGGCGTGATGCCGCAGGAGGGCATGCAAGGCGGCGCCGCGCGTCCGGAACAGCAAGCCAAGGCGGAGATCCAGCCTCGATGAGCGCGCGCGTCCTCGACGGCAAGGCCATCGCCGCCGCGGTGCGCGCCGACGTGCGCGCGGGCTCAGAGGAACTGGCGCGCGCGCGCGGCGTGCGTCCCGGCCTGGTGGTCGTGCTCGTTGGCGAGGATCCCGCCAGCCAGGTCTACGTCAAGAACAAGGACAAGGCGGCGCACGAAGCCGGCTTCGCCGTGCGCACGGAGCGCCTGCCCGCGACGACGGAGTTGTCGCGGCTGCTGGCGCTGATCGACGAGCTCAACCGCGACGCCGCCGTGCACGGCATCCTCGTGCAGTTGCCGCTGCCGCGCCAGCTCGACGCGCACGCGGTCGTCGAGCGCATCGATCCGGCGAAGGACGTCGATGGACTCCACGCCGCGAACGTCGCCGCGCTGGCGCTCGGCAAGCCCGGGCTGCGGCCTTGCACGCCCGCCGGATGCGTCGAGATCCTCGACCGTTCCGGCGTCGCGCTGGAAGGCGCGGAGGTGGTCGTGGTCGGCCGCTCGATGCTCGTCGGCAAGCCCTTCGCGTTGCTGGCGCTGGAGCGCAACGCCACGGTGACCATCGCGCACTCGCGCACGCGCGAACTCGCGGCCACCTGCAGGCGCGCCGACATCCTGGTCGCCGCGGTCGGCAAGCCGGAACTGGTGCGCGGCGACTGGGTCAAGCCCGGCGCCGTCGTGCTGGACGTGGGCATCAACCGGCTGCCCGACGGGCGCCTCGTGGGCGATGTCGCCTACGAGGAGGCCGCGGCGCGCGCTTCCGCCATCACCCCCGTGCCCGGCGGCGTCGGTCCGATGACCATCGCCATGCTCTTGTCGAACACGCTGCAGTCGGCCCGCCTCTCCTGCCGATGAACTGCGCTTGATGGCCACCTTGGCGACCATCCGATCCGACCGCGCGCACTGCGCGTCGCGCGCCGCCGCCGATGGAGGCGCGTGGTGAGGGGAACGCAGCCCGGCCCCGGCGTGTCGATGGCGTTGCCGCCGTTCGAAGGCGCGGTGCGCGTGCTCGCGCTCGTGCTCGGCGGCGTCTTCCTCCTGCAGTTCGCGCTCTACATCGCGGCCGACCCGGCCGATCCCGCCAGCTGGCACGAACGGGTCACGCGCTTTGCGCGGCTCGATCCGGAGGCTTGGCGCGCGGGCGCGCCCGAGGTCTGGCAGCTCCTCACCTACGGGCTCCTGCATGCGGTGCAGGATCCGCTGCACCTCCTCGGCAACCTGCTGAGCCTGTGGTTCTTCGGCTCGATGCTGCAGGCGGACATGGATCCGCGGCGATTCGCCTTGTTCTGGTTCGCGTGCCAACTTGCGGGCGGCCTCGTCTTCCTCCTGCCGGCGGCCCTCGGGTTCGATTCGCCCTCGGCCATCGGCGCCTCGGGCGCCGCCTACGGGGTGATGGCCGCCTGCGCCACGCTCCACCCCGATGCGCGCGTGCTGTTGATCATCGTGCCCCTGCGCTTGCGCACGCTGGTGCTGATCGTGCTGGGCTTGACCGTCTTCTCCACGCTGCTCGACTTCAAGCAGGGCTCGAGCGGCGTGGCCCACCTCGTGCATCTGGGCGGGCTGGCCGCGGGCTTCGGCCTCGTGCGCAGCGGGGCCTGGCGCTTCGACCCGTGGACCATGCTGGCGCGACGCCGGGCCGTGGCCCGGATCGAGCGCGGCGCGGCCGACGAGGAGCGCATGGACCGGCTGCTGGAGAAGATCCATCGCGAGGGGATCGGCGCGTTGACTCGCGCGGAGAAGGCCTTCCTGGAGCGCATGTCGTCGCGCCGTTGAGCGGCCGCGGCGCCGGGCGCTAGACTGCCCCCTCCGCAGGCGCCGCGCGCGCCGCGGATTCGCCCCCCATGAAGCGCCACCTCCTGTGCTTGTGCCTGTCCCTGGTCCTTGGCGCGTCCATCGTTCGCGCCGACAAGCCCGACCCCGACTGGCGCGCGAAGGCCGAGAAGGTCGTCGCCAAGAAGAGCGAGCTCGAGAAGCTCGTCAAGGCGGACTCCACGCAGGCGGCCGCGTGGATCGCCCAGCTCGCCGAGGAGGAGGCGAAGGAAGAGGACGAGGCCCGCAAGGCGCTGCTCGAGGCGTTGTCCACGGCGTGGAGCGCCGCGCAGGAGTCGGACTTCCCCGAACGCATGAAGGCGTACTTCGCCGGCCTCGACGAGTCGGCGTGGCGCATCCGCGCCGACCTGCTCAAGCGGCACGCCGCCATGCGCGACGAGTTCCTCTCCAACCTCGAGCGGCGCGACGCCGCGGTCTTCCAGAAGATCATCCCCGAGCTCGACACGCTCGCCGCGGCGTTCGACCAGGAAGCCGACTCGTACATGGCGTCCGAGTGCTACCTGATCCTCGCCGATTGCGTCGACGAGCGCCTGCGCGAGACGCGCGCCGACACGGCGCAGGCCCTCAAGTGGTGGGAGAAGGCCGTCGAGCTGCGCGAGACCGCCGGCGTGAAGGACAAGCGCCACGAGGACGCCGCGGCGCGCGTCAAGAAGCTCAAGGAGCGCGGCGCGGACAAGGCCCCCGATCCCGGGGCAGGCGAGGCGCAGCCCGTGCCCGTGGAAGGCGCCGCGGCCACGACGATCAAGACCACCTTCGAACTGCTCTCCAGCCCCGAGCAGTACCTGCGCCCCTGCTACGAGGCCGACGACCTCTATCCCATGTGGTTGTCGATGAGCCTGCAGAAGAAGGGCAGCGCCTTCACCTTCCCGAACATGGACGAGCCGCCCACGGTCGTGCGCGTCGGCTCCTCCGATGTGCGCGTCGACGTCGACGGCGACGGAAAGGGCGACGGGGAGAAGGACCTGCGGGTCCCGCTCACGGGCAACATCGCGCAGCTCAAGCTCGAGATCGGCAAGGGTTCGAACGCGCGTCCGTGGGGCGTGCTGTACGTCACCGGCGTGCAGAAGGACAGCTACCAGGGCATCGAGATGAACCTGCAGGCGGACGACAACCAGATGGCCGTCTACTACCTGGGCGCTTCCTCGGTGGTGGGCGACCTCGCGGGCACGAAGATCCGCGTCATCGACGATTCGGTCGACGGGGTCTACGGCACCGTGCCGAAGACCTTCGGCAACATCGGCATGAGCCGCGACCACTACCAGCCCAACATGGACTCCATCGTCGTGGGCGACGCCAAGCGCGCGCGCCCGTGGAGCGAACTGCAGCAGGTCGGCGGCAAGTGGTGGAGCTTCGACATGCAGAGCGACGGCCGCGAGCTGTCGGCGCGCCAGGTGGCGGTGGACACGGGCGTGCTCAAGCTCGAGTACAAGGGCGGCGTCGCGCCGACCTGGTGCGTGCTGAAGGGCGAGGGCCAGCTGCAGAACTGCTTCTTCGACATCGTCGAGGGCGGATCGAAGGGCGTCGAAGTGCCGACGGGCCGCTACACGCTGTACTACGGCGAAGTCCGCAAGGGCAAGAAGCGCCAGCAGCAGAAGGCGTTGATCGTGCCCTCGAAGGGCATGCAGAACTGGGACGTGAGGAAGGGCGAGACCACGGTGGTGCAACTGGGCGCGCCCTTCGACTTCGACTTCCGCACGCGCCTCGAGGAGGGCGTGCTGACGATCGAAGGCGCCAGCGTGGTCGCCACCGGCTCCGCCGGCGAGCGCTACGAACGCGCGTGGCAATGCGTGCCGCAGGTCGAGGCCGCGTGGCGGAAGAGCGGCACCAAGAAGGCCTCCAAGGCCGAGAAGCTGCCGCGCGTGCTGGACAACGACGGCATCAACACCTTGGGATGGGCCGCGGCCTGGTTCCCGCTCGACCTCCAGATGGAGGCCAAGGGCGTGGAGAAGGTCGAAGTCCAGCTCGTCGACAAGAAGCACGACCTGTTCGGCAAGGTCGAATCCGCCTGGAAGGAGTGAAGCGATGCTCGACATCAAGTACATCCGGGCCAACCCCGACGTGGTCAAGGCCGGCGCGGCCAAGAAGCGCATCGCGCTCGACCTGGACGCCATCCTGTCCCTCGACGACAAGGTCCGCGCGGGCATCACGGAGGTGGACCGCCTGCGCGCCGAGCAGAAGAACGCCTCGAAGCTGATCGGCGCGGCCGCGCCGGCCGATCGTCCGCGACTCGCGGAGGAGCAGAAGGCGCAGAAGGCGGCGCTCAAGGAGAAGGAGGAGGACCTCGCGCGGCTGCAGGCCGAGCTCGGGGTGCTGCTCCTGCGGGTGCCGAACATCCCCGCCGCGGAGGTGCCCGAAGGGCGCGACGACAGCGAGAACGTCGAGGTCAAGCGCTGGGGGACGCCGAGGCAGTTCGACTTCGAGCCGCGCGACCACATCGCGCTGGGCGAAGCGCAGGATTGGATCGACGTCGAGCGCGGCGCTCGCATCGCGGGCTCGCGCAACTACTTCCTCAAGGGCGATCTGTGCCTGCTCGAGGGCGCGATGATGCGCTACGCGCTCGAGACGATGGTGTCGCGCGGCTTCATGCCGCTGTCGGTGCCGACCCTCGTGCGCAGGGAGGTCATGGTCGGCACAGGCTACTTCCCAGGTGGCGAGGAGCAGGCGTACCGCTGCGACGAGCGCGACGACCTGTGCCTCGTGGGCACGGCCGAGGTGCCGGTCACGGCGCTCCACCAGGACGAGATCCTGGACTTGAAGGATCTGCCCAAGCGCTACGTGGCCCTTTCCTCGTGCTATCGGCGCGAGGCCGGGACCTACGGCAAGGACACGCGCGGCTTGTACCGCGTGCACCAGTTCCAGAAGGTGGAGCAGGTGATCGTCGACGTCGCCGACGCGGAGCGCTCGATCGAGCACCACCACGCGATCGTCGCCAACGCCGAGGACGTGCTGCAGGCGCTCGGGCTGCCGTATCGCATCGTCAACGTGTGCGGCGGCGACCTCGGCGCGCCCCAGATCCAGAAGTTCGACATCGAGACCTGGATGCCGAGCCGCAAGGGCTACGGCGAGACGCACTCGGCGAGCCGCTTCCACGAGTACCAGGCGCGGCGCTTGAACATGCGCTACCGCGACGCCGAAGGCGTCGTGCGCGTGTGCCACACGCTGAACAACACCGTGGCCGCGAGCGTGCGCATGCTCATCGCGCTGCTCGAGAACCACCAGAACGCCGACGGCACGGTCACCCTGCCCGCTTGCTTGCGGCCCTACATGGGAGGCCGCGAGAGGATCGGCAAGGCGCTCTGAGCGCGACGTTCGCCGTCCCGGCCTGCCAGGGGCGTCCGTCGCGTCCCGGGACCATGCGATGGGCGATCCGGGCGCCCTCGCGCCGGAGGCGACTTGCGCCTGTCAGGGGCGGTCAGCCGCCACCTGGGCCGCGACCGACTCCACCGCCGCCCGAACCGCGCGTTCCGCCGCCGCCACCGCCACCGCCGCCGGATCCACGAGTGGCACCGCCGCCTCCGGAGCCGCGCGTGGCTCCGCCGCCCGGACCACGACCGCCGCCCGTGCCGCCCACGGCTGCTCCGGCGCCGCCCTTGGCGGCGCCGCCGACGGTGTGGGGGTCGTTCAAGCCTCCTGCGTTGGCCGCCGGCGTGCGCGGCACCACCGGCAGGGCGATGTCCGCCTCTTCGCCGCGCAGCGGTTCCGGCAGGCGCAGCACGCGCTTGTAGGTCAAGGTGCGTCGGTCGGTGGGGAGGTAGCGGAACTGCTCGTTGACGAGGCGCGGTTGGAGCTCGAGCGTGAGCGAGATCTCGATGCGCGCCGGCAGGCCCGCGCGCTGCTCGTCACCCTGGTTGTCGCCGCCCCATTCCTCCAGCGGTTCCGCATCCGGGCCGTCCTCCTCCCAGGCCTGGATGTCGAACGACTTGACGCGGTCGTGCAGGAACTGGAACAAGCCGCCTTCGAAGGGTTCCTCGTCCACGCCGAACGACTCGCGGCGCCAGATCTCGAGGAACTGGTCGCCCGACTCGTCGTTGGGCCTCAGGCGGTAGCCCACCTCGTTGGCCCCGGTGCGCAGCGGGCGCTCGTTGTCGAAGCGCGGCGTCAAGGTGGTCGTGGTGGAGACGAAGTCCAGGCTGTCGGCGTCCATGCCCAGCAGGACCCGGTCCTTCAGTTGGAAGTGCAGCTGCCGCGTGGATCCGTAGGTCAGCACGCCGCGCAGGTCGCGCTCGACCAGATCGAGGATCGCCGGCCCCGCGAGCTGCGTCTCCTGGATGTTGTGGATCGTGTCGCGCGACGTGCGCGCGGCGGTCAGGATCTGCGTCAAGCTGAGCATGATCATGCTCATGATGAGCAGGGTCAGCAGCACCTCCACCAGCGTGAAGCCGGCGCGCGCGCCGCGCGCGATTCGGGTGTCGGACAACTTCACTTGACGGATCCTCCCTCGCCGGCGGCGCCGGCGCCCGCGCCACCCGCCTGGTCCTGGGACCCGCCGCCCTCCGCGGCGTCGACCTCCGTCGCCGCGTCCTCGGTTTCGCCGTGGACCTGCTCCCATGGCACCCAGCGCTCGAGCACGAGCTCGTTCTTCGCCTCGCCGAGCTTGGGGAAGGTCACGCGGATGCGCACCTTCTCGTACGGCTCCACCTCCTGCTCGTCGTCCTCCTCCTCGTCGGACGAAGCCGCGCTCGCCTCCTCCTCCTCGCGGGCCGCGGCCCAGTTGTCGAAGCGGCGCGACGGTTCCTGGAACGACTGGTCCGGCAGCGCGTCGAAGGTCTGGTCGCCCACGGCGACCTCGTAGGCGAAGTCGGGCCAGCCCTCCTGCGAATAGTCCCCGCGCAGGCCGTCGGCGATGTCGTCGCGGTAGATGCCGGCCTCCACCTGCCCGAGCGTCAGGAGGCCTAGCTCGCGCGCGAGCTTCAAGTTGCGCGTGTGGGCCGCCGTCATCTTGGAGTGGTTCAACCCCTGCAGCACCAGCACGAGGCCGATGCCGACGATCACGATCGTCACCGCGATCTCCGCCAGCGTGAAGCCGGCGCGATCGCGACGCGCACGGGTGGACTTCATCGGAAGTCGTCCTCGCGCGGCGCGGGACGCGTCCACGCGCCCTCTCGATAGTCGACCAGTCCGAGCAGCCCCTGGGTCTCGATGGTGAAGACCGATTCGGTCACGGGCTGCTCGAGGTGGACCGTGTGCGAGGTGCCGGTGCCGATGGGGTCGAAGCGCACCCACACGACGCCCTTGGAGTGCTCGACGCCGTCCACCGAGACCTGCTTGATGCGCACCGAGCCCGGGAGGACCTTCCAGGGAAGCGCCAGGCGCTCCTCCTCGACGAGCGCGAGGCTGCCGCCCGCGCGGAACGGCGTCACCAGCCTCCAACGCGACGCATCCACGTCGTACTGCACGTGGTAGGACTGGTTGCGCGAGATGGCCTCGGACCGCGCGGTGGAGAGTCCCGCCGCCAGTTCGCGCACGGCCGAGTGCAGTTCGGTCTTCGGCAGGATGGCCTGCCAATTGACGGCCACCAAGGTCGCCATGAGCGAGAGGATCACGAGCACGACCACGAGCTCGACGAGGCTGAAGCCTCCGCGTCCTCGCGTGCGTGCTCGTCGCTCGTTCATGTCGATGGAGGGGGGAGCGCCGTCCCGGCGGGGGATCGAGCTGGCGCCTCGATTCCGCTCAGGTATCGCCGCGGATGCTGAAGTTGTCGATGTCGCCGTCGTCGCCTTCGCCACCCGGCGATTGGTCGCGGCCGAGCGTGTAGACGCGCGGTTCGGGCTGGCCGGGCTGCGGCGCCTCGTAGCCGTATTCGAAGCCCCACGGATCCTTGGGCACCGACTTCTGGTTGAGGTAGGTGTAGCCCTTCTGGTCGGGCGTGACGAGCGCTTCGAGCGAGTCCGGGTACCGGCCGCTGTTGTTCATCGCGTACTCGTTGAGGGCGTTGACCACGTTCGTGATGTCGACCGTGGCCTTGGCCTTCTGGCCTTGGCCGAACTTCTGCATGACGTTCGGCACGACCAGCGTGGCGAGCAGGCCGATGATGACGATCACGACCATCATCTCCGCCAAGGTGAAGCCCGCGCGGCGGGCGATGTGCGAGTGGATCTTCATGGATGCTGTCCTTGGACCTTGGACGCCCTGGGGCGCGTGTTGCTTCCCGCGGGCGCGCGCGGCGTCCGCTTGCCCGGCCGCGAGGACCGGTTCACTTGAACTCGCCGATCTGGAGGATCGGCAGGACGATCGATACGACGATGTAGCCCACGACGGCGGCCAGCACCACGATCATGATGGGCTCGATCACGCTGGTCATGCGTTCGGTCGCCACGTCGATCTCGTCGTCGTAGGCGGTCGCCACGCGGTCCAGCATCTGCTCCAGTTCGCCCGACTGCTCGCCCACGGCCACCATGTAGCCCACGATGGCGGGGAACGCTCCGGTCTGCTTGAGGGGCGTGGAGATGTCGGTGCCTTCGAGGATGCGCGTGCGGATGTGGTCGGTGGCGTCCGCGAGCACGCGGTTGCCCACGACCTTGCGCGTGATCTCCAGGCTCTGCACGGCCGGCACGCCGGACTGCAGCAGCGTCGACAAGGTGCGCGTGAAGCGCGAGACCGCCTGCTTGCGCAGCAGGTCGCCGATCACGGGCACCTTGAGCAGGTTGCGGTCGATCCACAGGCGGCCATTGTCCGTCTTGTAGATGCGGCCCACGACCATGCTGGCGAAGGCGATCAGCAGGCAGCCCGCCCACCACCAGTTCTTGAACAGGTCCGAGATGAAGATCAGCACCTGCGTCGGAGCCGGCAGCGTCTGCCCCTGGTCGGTGAGCATGCCGGTGATCTTGGGCACGACGACCGTCATCAGGATCGACACGACGATCAAGCCGATGCCGATCATCATCGCCGGATAGGTCAGCGCGGAGACCACCTTGCGGCGCAGGGCGCGCTGCGCCTGCAGGTAGTCGGCGAGGCGCCGCAGCACGACGTCGACGTTGCCCGTGGCCTCGCCCGCGCGGATCATGTTGACGTACAGCTCGCCGAACATGCCGGGATGCGCAGCCAGCGAGTCGGCGAAGGACGAACCCTGGTTGATGCTCTCGCGGATCTCGCGGAACATCGTCTCGATCTCGCGCTTCTCTGCCTGCTCGATGATCGCCTTGAGGGTCTCGGCGAGCGGGATGCCCGAGGCGAGCAGCGTGCCCATCTGGCGCGTGACCGCGGTCAGCGTGTCGAGGTCCTGGGTGCCGCCGGAGCCGGCGCCCTGCGCCTCGCGCAGGCGGGCCAGCAGCGCGCGCGGCGCGAAGGCCGAGGCGCCGGGCTTGGCGCCATCCTTCTTCGCGGCCATGCGACGACCGCCGCGCACCTCGTGGATCTCGCTGACGAGCAGGTTCTCCTTCTTCAGCCGTTGGCGCGCCTCGCGCGGCGTGTCGGCGTCGATGACGCCGGTCTGCACCGCGCCGCCCGAACCGTAGGCCTTGTATTCGAAGATGGGCATGGCCGGCGCGCGTCGTTCAGTCGAGGTCCAGCTGCGTCACGCGCAGCACTTCGTCGGCCGTGGTCTGGCCGGCGAGGATCTTGAGTCGTCCGTCCTCGCGCAGGGTGATCATGCCGCGCTCCACCGCGGAACGCTTCATCTGCGTGGCCGTGGCGCCGTTCATGATCTGCGTGCGCAAGGTCTCGTCGACGGGCATGAACTCGTAGATGGCGGTGCGTCCGGCGTAGCCGGATTGGAAGCACTCGTCGCAGCCGCGACCGCGCGCCACCCTGCCGCCCAGCTGGGCCGGATCGAGGCCGACCTTGCGCAGCTTCGCTTCCTCCTCGGGCGTGATGGGGCCGTAGGCGTGGCAGTGGCGGCAGATCGTGCGCACGAGGCGTTGCGCGATGACGAGCACGAGCGAGCTCGAGACCAGGTAAGGTTCGACGCCCTGGTCGACCATGCGTTGGATGGTGCTCGGGGCGTCGTTCGTGTGCACCGTGCTGAACACCAGGTGGCCGGTCAGGGCGGCGCGGATGGCGACCTCGGCCGTCTCCAGGTCGCGGATCTCGCCGACCATCATCACGTCGGGGTCCTGGCGCAGGAAGGAGCGCAGGCCGGCGGCGAAGGTCAGGCCCTTCTTGGCGTTGACCTGCACTTGCGAAATGCCCGGCAGCGAATACTCGACGGGGTCCTCGATGGTCAGGACGTTCTTCTCGGTCGTGTCGACCTCGGCCATCGCCGCGTAGAGCGTCGTCGTCTTGCCCGAGCCGGTGGGGCCGGTGACGAGGATGATGCCGTGCGAGTAGTTGCTGTACTCGCGCATCATGGCGAGGTTGCCCGGCGACAGGCCGATCTCCTCGAGGCGGAAGACCTTGGTGGTCTTGTCGAGCAGACGCATGACGATGCGCTCGCCCTGCGAAGTGGGCACCGAGCTGATGCGCACGTCGACCTCGCCGTCGCCGATCTTGATCGTCGCGCGACCGTCCTGCGGCAGGCGGCGCTCGGCGATGTCCATCTTGCCCATGACCTTGACGCGGCTGATGATCGCGTCCAGCGCCTTGCGCGGGATCGGATCCATGTCGTAGAGGATGCCGTCGATGCGGAAGCGCACCTGCATCCGGTCCGGGTACGGGTGGAAGTGCACGTCCGAGGCGCGCATCTTCAGCGCCTGGAAGAGGATCGTGTTGACGAGCTTGATGATCGGCGCCTTGTTGGCGACGTCCAGCACGTCCTCGCCCTCGTCGATCTGGTCGGCGAGGCCGGCGATGTTGCCGTCCTCGGCGACGTCCGCCAACGCCTCGTCCACGCCGTCCGCCTTGTGGCGGTACGCGCGCCCGAGCAGGGTCGTGATCTCCAGCCGCGGCGACAGCACGGGGTCGACCTCGCAGCCCATCATGGCGGCGAGGTCGTCCATGGGGTGCGCCTCCAGCGGCGAGCAGGTGGCGACCTTGACCACGCCGTCGACCTCGTCGACCGCGACGAGGTTGTAGTTGCGGGCGAACTGCACCGGCACCTTGGCCACGAAGGACTGTGGCACGGCGACTCCGTCGAGGCTCGCCTTGAATTCGTAGCCGAGGTGTCGCGCGAAGACCTGCAGGACCACCGGCTCGTCGAGCAGACCCTTGGCGAGGATGACCTTGTCGAGCGAGTCGCCCGTGGCAGCCGCCACCTTGCGGCAGTCCTCGATCTTGTCGCGCGACATGCCGGCCTGCGCGAGCAGGTCGTGCAGGCCGCCCGAACGGCCCTTCGCGGCCGGGGCCTTGGTGGTCGCGTCGCTCACTGCTGCTTCTCTTGCGGCTGGGCGCCGTCCTGCTGGAGCATCTCGTTGACCTTGACCGCGTCCAGTCCGACGGCCGAGTCCTTGACCTCGCCGCGGTCGGGGCCGCGGTACAGGGGGACTTCGAAGCCGCGCAGGTCGACGCCGTCCTTCTCCTGGCCGAAGCTCGGGTCGACGAGGCGGATGCGATCGGCGCCGATCGAGTCCGCGGCGCTCATCTTGCGCTCGAAGCTGTACTTGGCGAGGTCCGCGAAGTCGCGGTCGCGCATGATGTGCGGCGTGACGAAGAAGTAGAGCGTCGTCTTGCTCGAGCTGTCCTGGTTGTCCGAGAACAGGTACCCGAGGATGGGCACGTCGCCGAGCCACGGCAACGAGCGCCGCGTGTGCCCCTTGGTGTCGGTGATGATGCCGCCGATGACCATCGTGTCGCCGTCGGGGACGTTGACCACCGTCTGGAGGTAGCGGGTCAGCTTCGGCGGGGGGATCGCGCCGCTCACGGCGCCCACGAAGGTCGAAACCTCGAGTTCGATGTTCAACCGCAGGTAGCGGCTGGCGCTGATGGTGGGCGAGATCTGCAGCGTGATGCCCGCCTCGACGTACTCGCGGAAGTTCTCCTGCGTCTGGCCGCTCACGCCGCCGGTGGCGGTGATCTGCGTGGTCGGCTGGGCGTCCTTCGACTCGACCTTGGCGCTGCTGTTGTTGTTGACGAGCACCGACGGCACGTTGAGCACGTTCGTGTCGCGCCGCTCCTGCAGGGCGCTGATCAGGATCGGCAGCGAGAAGTCGTCGCCCTTCAGGATGCCGGCGGTCAGGCCGGTCGTGATGTTGGGCACCTTGACGTCGGGGATGCCGTCGCCGTCCGTGTCGTCGTAGGTCGCGAGGCCGAAGTTCGACACGCCGAACTGGCCGTCGCCGTCGCTGGCGATCTCCGCGAGCCCGAGCTCGATGGCGAGGTTCAGGCTGTCCTGCCCGGTCAACTCGACCAGCGCGGTCTCGATCAGCACCTGGTCCTGGCGCTCGTCCAGGCGCTGGATCAGCTCGAGCACCTCCTGGTACTTCGAGCGGCTGGCCGCGATGAGCAGCGAGTTGGTCGTCTTGTCCGCCACGACCACCACTTCGCCGGTGCGCGAGGTGGCGGCCGGGGCCTGGCCCTGCGCCGCGCCGGCGCGCGCGCCGGTGGCCACACGACCGGCGTCGCGGATGAAGTCGTCGAGCGTCTCCGCCAACTCCTCGGCGTCGACGTTGTTCAGGTTGTAGATGTGGTAGGTGCGCTCGCCCTGGATCACCTCGGTGTCGAGGCGCGCGATCAGGTCCTTGATGCGCGGCATGTCCTCGGGCATGGCCATCACGAGCAGCGAGTTCGTGCGCGCGTCGACCATGATCTTGGCCTCGGCCTGGCCCTGCTGCAGCTGGCTGGTCACGCCTTGCGCGGCCTGCTGCTGCGTGCGCGTCTGCGCGGCCCGGCGGCTCGACTCGAGCAGCTCGGTGATCGTGTCCGACAGCTCCTCGGCCGAGGCGAACTCGAGCGCGATGACTTCGAACTCGGGCACCACGGTCTGCGTGCTGCGGCTGGCTTCGTCGATGAAGCGCAGCATCTTGACCGTCGAGGCCACCTGCGAGCCGAAGCCCATGATGACCACGCTGTTCGTCGTGCCCACCGGGATCAGCTGCTGCGTGTTCTGGTCGGGGAACAGTCGCTGCATCGACTGCGACAGGTTGCGCACGTCGGTGTTGGGCAGGTCGATGACCGTCGTGATCAGCACGGCGGGCTGGTCGGCGTAGCGGTCGAGCTGGTCGGCGGTGACGTAGATGGCGTTCTGCCGCGCCTGCGCGCGGTTGTTCCCCTGGATGTTCTGGATCTGCACGACCGCCAGGTGCTCGGGGCCGACCCGCGTGCACGTGAAGTCGTTCAGGATCATCATGATCTGGAAGAACGAGTAGAAGTCCGACTTGGGGATGCGCTTGGGGCCGTACATCCGCAGCGGCGTCTTCTGCAGCGCCGCCGCCGTCTCCTGCACGTACGTGAAGTTGGTGCCCGTGGCGACCTGGCAGATCTTCACGAACTTCTCGAGCGTCAGCCCCTCGTTCGTCTCGTCGAAGTTGAGGACGTAGAACTCGCCGGTGTCCTGGATGGCGGGGATGCCTTGGCCCGTTGCGGCGGTGCCTTGCGGGGCCGCGGGCGCGGCGCCTTGCGCGTAGGCGCTGCAAGGCAGGATCATCGCGAGGGCGAGGAGCGCGCTCTGGTTGGCGATCATGGCTGTGGAAGGCGTACTTTCGGTTCTCGTGAGAAAGCAGCCGTAGCCGATCGGCCCCGCGGACCGCCCAGCTCCGGCCGCGGCCGTGCGGGCCATCGGTCGGGTCTTTTGGTATCCCTTTGCTCGGTCGCCACTTACGCGGCCGCCGCCTGCCGGGGACCGCGGCACTCTAGGTGAGCCAGCCACCAGAGTCAAACCACGATCCATCGGCCGCGAAAGCCTGCGCAGAGCCTCCCCAGCGCGAGCTTGGACGACCGGGTCGGCGGTCTCTTCCCGACTGCTTGCCGCGCTCCGTGGCGCGACTCGCGCTCGGCGCCGGGCCGTCGTCGGCCGAGGGCGGCTCGCGACTCCGGGTGGAAGTCGCTCGCCGCGCGCTGCTATCCTCACCAGACGAACCCACGCGCATGCGCCTATCCGAACTGTTCCGTGCCGAGGACCTGATCGTCGGCTTCCAACCCGCGGACAAGTGGGACGCCATCAAGCGCCTGATGGACCATCTGGTGGCGCGCGGCCGCCTGCCGGCCCACCTGCGCGCGGGCATCGAAGAAGCCGTCTGCGCGCGCGAGCGCTCGATGTCGACCGGCATGGAGCAGGGCATCGCCATCCCGCACGCCTCGGTGGACGGCGTCGAGGGCGTGCTGGCCGCCATGGGCATCGTGAACGACGGGGCTGGGCTGTCCTTCGACGCCATCGATGGGCGCCCGTCGCGGATCGTCGTGTTGCTGGTCATCCCGCGCGCGCAGAAGCTGCTGCACATCCGCACGCTGGCCGACATCGCGCGCGTGCTCTCGAAGGACTCCGTGCGCGACCAACTGGTCGCCGCCGCCGACGCCCACAAGGCGTGGGACGTGCTGCACGAGGGCGACGCCGCGCGTCGCTGAGGGCCTTGGCGCGCGCCTCGGCCGGCGGTTCGTCCGGCTCCATCCAGGCGCTGGCGGCGGCCTTCCTGTTCGGCGCCGCCGGGGCCGCCACGCAAGCGCTCCTCCTGCGCGCGGCGGGCACCAGTCTCGGCCACGGCCTCGCCTTGCCCGCGGGACTGGCGGCCTGGTTCGCGGGGTTCGCCTTGGGCGCGGCCCTGTCGGCGCGCCTCGCGGGGCGGGTGCGCGCGGCGGCGCTGCTCGCGGGCGCGGCCTTGCCGGCGCTCGCGCATCCCGTGCTCGTCGCATCGGGCGCGCGCGGCTCGACCGCGGGCTCGGCCGCGGTGGCGCTGCTCGTCGTGCTCGCGACCGCCGTTCCGCAAGGACTGTGGTTCGCGCCGCTCGCGCGCCGCCTGGGAGGCTTGTGGCTGCTTTGGTGCGTCGACCTCGCCGGCGCCGCGCTCGGCCTGCATTTGCTGCTCGAGGTGCTGCCGCGCTCCCGTCCGCTGGGCGAGACGGCGTTGTGGGCTTCGGGCTGCGGCGTGGCGGCCTCCGTGCTCGCGCTGCTCGCCCTGCGCGAGGCGGCGGATACTGTCAAGCAAACTGGACAGGCCTCCCCGGACGCGACGCGGCCCGGATCCGGCGCGCGCTGGTGGTGGGCCGCGGCCTTCGGAGCGGCGGGCGTGGTCGCGCTCGAACTCGCCTATGCGCGCATCTGCGCGGCGCTGCTCGGCGGCCTGCAGCCTGCGCACAACGCCACCTTGCTGGGGGCGCAACTGGCCTTGTTCGCGGGTGCGGCCGCCTTGCCGTGGTTGCTGCCGCGCAAGTCGAGCGCCCTCGTCTGGCTCGCGCTCGGCGCCGCGGCGGGGGCCGCGCTGCTGCCGGAGGCGCTGGGACGCCTGGCGCCCGCGCTCGGCGCGGAGTCCAGCGCATTGCTGCCGCAGGCCTTGGTCGTCGGATTGCCGCTCCTGTGCGCGTGCGGCGCGTTGCTGCCGTGCCTGGCGCGCGCGGCGGGAGAGTCGCGCACGGCGGCGCTCTTGTCCTTCGAAGGACTGGGGGCGCTCGCCTGCGGGCCGCTCGTGGCCCTCGTGGTCGTGCCGCGCCTCGGGCTGTCCGCGGCCATCGCGGCGGGGCTCGTGGCCTTGGCGGCCTGCGCCGCCTGCGCGTCCCTTGGCGAGCGCAGGGCGCGACCCGCGTCGCTGCTCGCGCTCGGCGCGGCGGCATGGATCGCCACGCGTCCCTCGCC
>JBKDQQ010000158.1:0-4624 GCA_046341775.1 Planctomycetia bacterium | reverse complement strand
CCCCCCACTCCGCGCGCCCGCCGCCCCGGAGCGAGCGCCGGGCCGCCCCCGTCGCCTACGCGCAGGCCCGGGCCCGCGAGCGCGCGCTGTAGGGCGGCGGGACGATCGACGCGGGAGCGAGGCTCACGCGCGGCCTAGCGCAGGATGTTGCGCGCGATGATCAGGCGCTGGATCTCGCTCGTGCCCTCGCCGATCACGCACAGCTTGGCATCGCGCCACATGCGCTCGACGGGGTACTCGCGGCTGTAACCCATGCCGCCGTAGATCTGGATCGCGTCGTAGGTGACGCGCATCGCGCACTCGCTCGCGAGCAGCTTGCCCATCGCCGCCTCCTTGGAGTACGAGAGACCCGCGTCCTTGAGGCGCGCAGCGTGGTAGATGAGGTGCCGCGAGGCCTCGATGTCGAGCGCCATGTTGGCGAGCTTGAACTGCACGGCTTGCTGGTCGGCCAGCGTCTTGCCGAAGGCCTCGCGCTGGCGGGCGTACTTGACCGACACGTCGTAGGCGCCTTGCGCGATGCCCAGCGACAATGCGGCGATGGAGATGCGTCCGCCTTCGAGTGTCTTCATGAAGGTCTTGAAGCCCTCGCCCTCGGGTCCGAGCAGCGCGTCCTTGGGGATGCGCGCGTCCTCGAACACGAGGCTCGCCCAGTCGCTGCCGCGCATGCCGAGCTTGTGCTCGCCCGGCTCGACGCGGAAGCCCTTGGTGTCGCGCGTGACGACGAAGGCGCTGATGCCCTTCGCGCCCAGCTGCGGGTCGGTCACCGCCGTGACGATGAAGGTGCCGGCGTGGTTGGCGTTGGTGATGAAGCACTTGGCGCCGTTGAGCACCCAACCGTCGCCGTCGCGACGGGCCGTGGTCTGCGTGCCGCCCGAGTCGGATCCCGCGTTGGGCTCGGTCAGGCCGTACGCGCCCATGTACTCCCCGGCGATCAGGCGCGGCACGTACTCGTGGCGCATGCGCGCGCTGCCCCAGCGGTAGATCGGATACGTGCCGAGCGAGACGTGGGCGGCCAGCGTCAAGCCCGTCGAGGCGCACACGCGCGAAAGCTCCTCGACGGCGATGCAGTACGACAGCGTGTCGCCGCCGCTGCCGCCGAACTCGGCCGGGAACGGGATGCCGGGCATGCCGAGCTCGACCATGCGCTTCCACGTTTCGACCGGGAAGCGGTGCTCCTCGTCGATTTCGTGCGCCTTGGGCTCGACCTCCGCCACGGCGAAGTCGCGCACCATGTCGCGGATCAGCCGCTGCTCCTCCGTCAGGTCGAAGGCGTGGTCGATCTTGGGCAGGAGGGAGGTGTCGGTGTCGTGCGCCATGGGTGCTTGGTCGGGATCGTGGCGGGGGCGGCGAGTTGGTCTTGTCGGCGTCGGCGCGCGTCGATGCGCGGCGCGGCGTCGCGGTCTGCGCGTAGACTCGCCTCAGTCGTCGATGCTCCAACCCACTGTACGGCGCGAACGCTCGGCGGGCTGCGCGGCCGAAGCATGGTTGCCGCCGCGCGGCGCGGGAACGATCTCGACCTGCCCCTCCGCAATGCCGTCCACCGCTTCGGCCCCGTCGTAGAAGCGCGAGCTGCGGCCGCTGCCCACCCACGCGACCAGGGCGGCGCGGGAGAACTTCCATTCGCGACCGATCTTGCGCGCCGGCACGTCCTCGGAGTGCAGCACCTTGATGAAGGTCTTGACGGACACGCCGAGCAGCTCGGCGGCCTCGTCGATGGTGAGGATCTCTCGGGGGGACTGCGGACTCATCACGACCTTGCCTTCGGACGTGCGGGGCGACTCTGGAGGGCGCGGCCGGGGGGCGTCCGCGCCTCGACAGGGTAACCGATCAGGCGGTTTCCTGCGCGAACCGTCGCGCCATCTCCGTCTTGATGTACTCGGCGATGTCGTCGGTGCGCGTGCCCGGCCCGAACAGGCGCGCGTAGCCGCCCTGCTCGAGCTTCTCCATGTCGTCGTGCGGGATGATCCCGCCGCCGACGAGCAGCACGTCGCCCTTGCCGCGCTTGACCAGTTCCTCGCGCACGCGCGGGAAGAGCTCCATGTGCGCGCCGGACAGGATCGAGAGGCCGACCACGTCGACGTCCTCCTGCGTGGCCGCCTCGGCGATCATCTCGGGCGTCTGGTGCAGGCCGGTGTAGACCACCTCCATGCCGTGGTCGCGCAGCACGGTCGCCACCGTCTTGGCGCCGCGGTCGTGGCCGTCGAGGCCGGGCTTGGCGACCAGCACGCGGATCTTGCGTTCGCTCATCAGAGAATCCTCGGTTCCTTGTACTCGCCCCAGCACTCGCGCAGCACGTCGGCGATCTCGCCGATGGTGCAATGCGCGTGCGCCGCGGCGACGAAGCGCTGCAGCAGGTTGTCGGAGCCCTTGGCGGCGTCGCGCACGTCGTCGAGCGCGCGCTTCGCCTTGGCGGCGTCGCGCTTGGCGCGCAGCAGGCGCAGGCCTTCGACCTGCTCCTTCTCCACCGCGGGGTCGATGCGGTGCAGCTCGATCGTCGGCACCTTGCCCTCTTCTTCGTTGTAGCAGTTGATGCCGACCATCTTCTTGCGACCCTGCTCGAGCGCGCGCTGGTAGGCGTAGGCGCTGCGGTGGATCTCGCGTTGGATCCAACCCTGCTCGGTCGCCGCCACCACGCCGCCGCGCCGCTCGATCTCGGCGAAGTAGCGGCCCGCCTCCTCCTCGAGGCGGTTCGTCAGGGCTTCGACGAACCAGCTGCCGCCGAGCGGATCGGCGACGTGCGCCACCTCGGTCTCCTCGCTGATGATCTGCTGCGTGCGCAGGGCGATCTTGACCGCCTTCTCCGTCGGCAGCGACAAGGTCTCGTCCATCGAGTTGGTGTGCAGCGACTGCGTGCCGCCCAGCACCGCCGCCAGCGCCTCGAAGGCCGTGCGCACGATGTTGTTCTCGGGCTGCTGCGCCGTCAGCGACACGCCCGCGGTCTGCGTGTGGAAGCGCAGCATCCACGAGCGCGGATCCTTCGCGCCGACCTTCTCCTTCATGTGGCGCGCCCAGATGCGGCGCGCGGCGCGGAACTTGGCGATCTCCTCGAAGAAGTCGAGGTGGCTGTCGAAGAAGAAGCTCAGGCGCGGGGCGAACGCATCCACATCGAGGCCGCGCTCCACGCCGCGGCGCACATACTCCATGCCGTTCGCCAGCGTGAAGGCCAGTTCCTGCGCGGCCGTCGAGCCGGCCTCGCGGATGTGGTAGCCGCTGATCGAGATCGTGTTGAACTTCGGCACCTCGCGGCTGCAGAAGTCCATCACATCCACGATCATGCGCAGCGCCGGCTCGGCCGGCACCAGCCACGCGTGCTGCGCCTGGTACTCCTTGAGGATGTCGTTCTGGATCGTGCCCGAGAGCTTGGCCTTCGACACGCCCTGCGTCTCGCCGCAGGCGATGTAGAAGCCCAGCATGATCGGCGCCGGGCCGTTGATGGTCATCGAGGTCGAGACCTCGCCCATCGGGATGCCGTCGAACAAGGCCTGCATGTCGCGCAGCGACGAGATCGCCACGCCGACCTGGCCGACCTCGCCCTTGGCGCGCGGCGAGTCCGAGTCGTAGCCCATCAATGTCGGGAAGTCGAAGGCCGTCGACAGGCCCGTCTGCCCGTGCTTGAGCAGGTACTTGAAGCGCTCGTTCGTCTGGCGCGCGGAGCCGAATCCCGCGAACTGCCGCATCGTCCACAGGCGGCCGCGGTACATCGTCGGATGCACGCCGCGCGTGTACGGATACTGGCCGGGCAGGCCGAGGTCGCGCTCGGCGTCGCAGGGCGCATCCTCGGGGCCGTATAGCGGCGCCAAGGGCGCGCCGGAGAGCGTGGTGAACTCGACGTCGCGCTTCTCGCCCTTGTCGTAGGCTTGCTGCCACGCTTGGCGCGGATCGATCCCGCGCGCATCGGAACGGCTCATGTCGTGCTCCTCCCGCCGACCGAAGCCGCCAACGACGCCAAGGTCGCATGCAGCTCGGACACCACGTCGTAGGTGGAGACTCCGGCGTCGAGCAGGCCGCGCGCCCGCTCGGTCCAACCGCCGCGTTCCCACAACTGTTCGCTCATGCGCTCGTCGAACACGCGCCGCACCTGCGCCACGCGCTTCTCGCGCCGCGCGAGCGCGAGACCCGCCTCGCCCAGATGCGCGCGATGCGCGGCGATCGCCGCCAGCACATCGTCGATCCCCTCGCCGCGACCGGCGCTCGCCGCCACCACCGGCGGGGTCCACTTGCCGCGACCCGCGGTGCGGATGTGCGCCGCCTCCGACAGATCGACGATCAGACGGTCCGCGCCCGGCAGCTCGGCCTTGTTGACGACCAGCACATCGGCCACCTCGAGGATGCCGGCCTTCATGGCCTGGATGCCGTCGCCAGCACCCGGGCATAGCACCACAAGCACCGTGTCCGCGGCCGAAACCACATCGTATTCCGCTTGGCCTACACCGACCGTCTCCAGCACGATCTCATCGAGGCCGAAGCCGTCCATCGCGTCGCAGGCATCAACCGCGGCGCGCGACAGGCCGCCGTGGCTCTTGCGGCTCGCCATCGAGCGGATGTACACGCCGCTGTCGGCGGTGCGCTCTTCCATGCGGATGCGGTCGCCGAGCAGCGCGCCGCCGGTGAACGGCGAGCTGGG
>JBKDQQ010000157.1:0-12229 GCA_046341775.1 Planctomycetia bacterium | reverse complement strand
TCGCGGAAGTCGCAGGCTTCGACCGTGCAGCCGGGCGTGTTGTCGCGCGGGTAGAAGTACAGCACCACCTGCTTGCCGGCGAAGTCGCCCAGCGAAACAGTGGCGCCGGAGGTCGAGGGCAGGGAGAACGCGGGGGCTTTCTGGCCGGGCTTCATGGTGCGAGAGGGTACGAGCGTGGAGCGCGCGGAGGATGCGGATTCCGCGTCAACCCGGACCGAAGGGCAGCCCGAGCGCGTGCCATGCCACGAACATGAGCGTCCACACGACCAGGAAGGCGAACGAGTAGGGGAACATCGTCGCCACCAGCGTGCCGAGCCCCGCCTTGGGGTCGTGGCGCTGCAGGAAGGCGATGATCAACGCGAAGTAGCTCATCATCGGCGAGATGACGTTTGTGCACGAATCGCCGATGCGGAACGCGCACTGCGTGGCGTCCGCGGGGATGCCGGCCAGCAGGAACATCGGCACGAAGACCGGGGCCATCAAGGCCCACTTGGCCGAGGCGCTGCCCATGACCAGGTTGACCAGCGCCGTCAGGAAGATGAAGGCGACCAGCGCCGGCCCGCCACCGAGGCCGCTCGATTGCAAGAGCGCCGCGCCCTTGACCGCCATGATCAGGCCGAGGTTGGTCCAGGTGAAGTACGCGACGAACTGCGCCGCGAAGAACACGAGCACGAGGTAGCTCGCCAGGGTCTCCATCGACTTGGCCATGCCCTTCATCGCTTGGCCGTCGCTGCGGATGGAGCGCGTCGCGACGCCGTACGCGATGCCGCTGGCGGCGCCGATGAAGAAGATCAGCGTCACGATGCCGGACATGAAGGGCGAGTGCAGCACGCCGTCGGTCTTCGGATCGCGCAGGAAGCCGCCCTCGGGCAGGAGGCCCCACAGCACCAAGGCCGCGATCGCCGCGACGGTGGCGAGCGCCCACGCCAAGCCGCGCTTCTCGACCGCGGAGAGCGGCTTGAGCAGATCGGCGGCCTCCGCTCCGGATGCTCCGCTCCACGCGCCGAGGCGCGGTTCCACGACGCGCTCGGTCAGCCACCATCCGGTGAGCGAGATGACGAAGGTCGACGCCGCCATGAAGTAGTAGTTGCAGGCGGGGTTGACCAACGCGCCGGGTTCGACGATGCGCGCGGCCTCCTGCGTGATGCCCGCCAGCAACGGATCGACCGTGCCCAGCAGCAGGTTGGCGCTGTACCCGCCCGAGACTCCGGCGAACGCCGCGGCCATGCCGGCGATCGGATGTCGTCCGGCCGCGGCGAAGATGGAGCCGGCCAAGGGCACGAGCAGCACGTATCCCAGCTCGCTGGCCACGTTGGACATCACGCCGGCGAACACCACGACCAGGGCCAACCAGCGGCGCGCCGCCGACAGCACCACGAGCCTCAGCGCGGCGCCGATCAACCCGCTGCTCTCGGCGATGCCGATGCCGAGCAAGGCCACGAGCACCGTGCCGAGCGGCGCGAAGCCGGTGAAGTTGGTCACGGTCTTGGTCAGGACCAGATGCAGCCCTTCGACGCCGAAGAGGCTCGTCGGCCTCAACTCCTCGCCTGTCTTCGGGTGCGTCGCGGAGACGCCCATCTGCACGGCGACCTCGGACGCCAAGACGACCAGCAAGGCGAGCAGCAGGAACAGCGTCGCGGGATGCGGCAAGGCGTTGCCGCCTCGTTCGACGACGCGCAGGAATCGATCCACGAAGCCCTTGCCTTCGGACGGTGCGTGCATGGACTGCATGGACGACGAATCTAAAGGCACGCGCGGCGCGCGAAGCAAGGTTCGTGTACGAACTGCGCGGGGCCGGGCCTCAGCGCCAAGCGAGTCGCGCCCAGACGAAGTGGTGGTCGCTGGGCCAACGCCCGCGCGGGCCGGGCTCCGACAGGATGGCCGCCTCGCGCGCCACGAGCCCGTCGTCGCGCAGGATGTAGTCGATCTTCTCGCCCGCGAGCCCGCCCTGGAAGGCGTGGAAGGTCCCGCAGCGCTCGACCAGGGGATGCAGCTCGCGCCAGGTGTCGACCAGCCCGGCCGCGCGCAAGCGTTCCAGCGGCTCGCTGCGCTCCCCTGCGTTGAAGTCTCCGAGCACGACGCGCGGGCCTTCTCGTTCGAGGGCGCGACGCGCGACCAGGGCCGCCGCCTCCGCGCGCGCCAGCTCGCCGACGTGGTCGAAGTGCGCGTTGGCGACCCACAGTTCGCGCTCTCCGCCAACCTCGCGCACGCGCGCCCAGCTGCAGATGCGCGTCAACGCCGCGTCCCAGCCGACGGAGCCGGGCTGGTCGGGCGACTCGCTCAACCAGAAGTCGCCGTGCTCGAGGACCTCGAAGCGGCGCGCGTCGATGTAGAGCGCGCAGTGCTCGCCGCGCGTTCCGCCCTCGCGGCCTTGGCCGACGCGTCGATGGTGGGGCAACGACGCCTCGAGGAAGGCGACTTGGAAGTCGAGCGCCTCCTGCACGCCGAGGATGTCTGGCCGTCGCGCCGTGATCGCCGCCAGCAGGTCGTCGCGTCGCAGTTCCCAGCGATCTTCGCCGTCGTCGGCCGTGCCGTAGCGCACGTTGGCGCCCAGCACCGTGAACTCGCGGCCTTCGACGGCGGCCTGGGCCTCGGGCGCGCGCCGCCCGGACTCCTCGCGCGATCCGCAGGCGAGGAGCAGCAGGCCCGCCAAGGCGGCGAAGCACGGCGGGGGCATGCGCATGCTCGCGATCGTAGCGTCCTCCGCGCGCGCCGGGCTCCGGACCGCGGCAAGGAACTTCTTTCCGCACCCGCCCCTCAGGCCGGCGAGCCGCGCGTCCGAAAGACACCCTCTGCGGCTACGATGCCGGACACCGTGCTGGTTCGCGATCTGACCGTCCTCCTGCCCGCCTACAACGAGGCGTTGCGCATCGAAGGCACCCTCGACAAGGTGCTGGCGTGGCTGCCTTCGCGCGTCGAGCGCTACGAGGTGCTCGTCGTCGACGACGGATCGAGCGACGGCACGGCGGAGGTCGTGGAGCGCCGCTACGGCGCGCGCGTGCGCGTCGTCAAGCGCCCCCGTCGCGGAGGCAAGGGCGCGGCCATCAAGAGCGGCGTCATGGCGGCCAAGGGGGAGTGGATCCTCTTCTCCGACGCGGACTTCTCCATCCCCATCGACGAGCTTGAGAAGCTCGCCGCGCGCGTCGGGGAAGCCCCGATCGTCATCGGCAGCAAGCGCGCGCCCGGATCGGACCTCGAGTACCCCAAGCTGCGCAACATCCTCGGGCAGGCCGGCAACCTGCTGGTGTCGACCTGCGTCGTGTCCGGTTTCCACGACACGCAGTGCGGGTTCAAGCTCTATCGCGCCGACGTGGCGCGCGAGCTCTTCGCGCACCAGCGGCTCGGAGGGTTCGGCTTCGACTTCGAGGTGCTCATGCTGGCGCGCCGCATGGGCCACCGGGTCGTCGAGGTGCCCATCCGTTGCGCCCACAAGATCGGCGGCACAGTGCGCCTGTCCACCTACCTCGCTGTGCTGCGCGAGGTGGGCGTCGTGTTGTCGAACAAGCTGCTCGGGCGGTATCCGCGACGGCGTTGACCCGGCGCGCCGGACCTCAGGGCAGGCGCAGGTCCGCGTCGCAACGCTCGAATCCGGCGAACAGCGCCGCGCGCATGGGTTCCGGTTGGCGTTCGATCCATGCGCGCCCCCGCGCCGGCAGCAGGCGGAAGGTCATGCGCACGCGCCATCCGCAGCCACGCCACCACGCCTCGCGCCATTGCTCGGGCACGCCCGGCGCGTCGACCAGCTCCTGCAGCCGGTCGACGCGGAAGCGCGGCCCGATGCCGCTGCGTCCGATCGCCTCGGCGAGCAGGGGTTGGATGTCCGCCGGCGCGACGGAGATGGCGCTGAAGGCGTGCGGCAAGGAGTAGTCCTCGCCCGGGTGCAGCGCGCGTCCCAAGCCCAGCACCGCTTCGCGCCAACGCAGCGGTCCGAAGGCTTCGCGCACCTCGTCCAGCAAGGCCGGCGTCGGCAGTTCGGCCTTGCCCCACAACACCTGCGCAACTGCGGCCGGCAGCTCGGGCGTCGGGTCGTCGAGCTGCATCGCGATGCGCGCCTTGGACGCCTTGTCGACTTCGAAGTGCGGCAGGAACAGCTCGAAGTACTGCGGGTAGTCGACTCCGCGCGTCGTCGCCAGCACCGTGGCGTTGGCGGCCAACGTGGTCGGCGAGCCCGTGGCGGTCAGGCGCGCCAGGTCCTGCAGGCCGGCGGCCGCGTACAAGGCGAGCAGCGACCAAGCCGCCGCGCGCCGCTTGTCCCACGCCGCGTCGATGGCGGCCGCGGCGAGGATGGTCGTGAAGAACCATGGCGCGCAGATGCGGATCCACAGGAAGGTCAAGCCGCCCATGCCCACCGCCAGGCCGCTGGTCGCGTACAAGGCGAGGTACAAGGCGACATAGCCGAGCAAGGCCACCACCGCCAGCCGCCGACCACGCGCGAGATGGAGGCACGCCAGCGCGAGGAGCGCCTGCGCGGCGAACAGGACCACATCGAGCGCGATCGAGTGGTCGGCCACCCGGAGCGGCCCGAACAGGTCGAGCAGCGCACCCGAGGGTCCGCCGTCGGAGCCCTTGCCGTAGGTCGCGCCGCGCACCTTCCACACCAGTTCGCCCGCCAAGAGCGCCATCGTCGCGAGCGGAGCGATGCCCACGGCGAAGGCCGCGGCTCCGAGCGCCAGTCCCTTCGAGAGGAACCGGCGGCGCAGGCCCGCGAGCAGCACGACGAAGGCCACCAGCGCCGCCGGCAGCGTCTGCAGCGAGAAGTACGTGCCGAATCCGGTGGCGAGGCCGAGCCACAGCCAGTCCTCGCTCGAGCCAGCGCCGTCCTCGGCGATCTTCAACGCGAGGCGCAGGACGTGCGCGGCGAAGAACAGGGCTTCGAAGTGGGTGCCGATCGTCAGCAGCGAGAACTGCACGAAGGCGGCGGGCGCCAGCGCGTAGAGGAAGGCGAAGATCGCGGCCGCGCGCGCACCAAAGGCTTGGCGCGCCAGCATCCAGCCCGCCGACAAGACCAGCGAGGCCGTCAGGAGGCCCACCAGCTTGTGCACGAGCAGGCTCTCGCCGAACAACGCGAAGCCCAGCGCCTTGAGGTGCGCCACGACGAAGCCGCCGCCCTCGTGGTAGCCGTAGACCGCCTTCCAATAGGGGACGGCCGGTCCTTCGAGGATCACCTTGGCGCAGGTGCCCTTGGCCAGCTCCTCGCCGTAGAAGTAGACATCGGCGCAAGACAAGGCGAGCCACGCGCGCAGGAGCGCGACGACGACGATCCACGGCCACAAGCGCAGCCACGCGCCTCGCGCGCCACCCTCGCCGGTCGGGCCCTCGCCATGCACGGACATCGACGCGCGAGCTTAGCGCACGCGCGCCGCGGACGCCTCAGGTGTTGCGCGAGAGCAGGGCCCAGCCTTCGCGCAGTTGCCGCGCCAACTCGCGCGGTCCGCGCACATCCAAGGCGCGACGCGCCAGCCAACCGGGCCGGAGGTAGAACTTGCGCACCAGCTCCTTCTTCAAGGCGAGCATCTCCTCGCGCGACAGGGTGCGCGTCGGGAGGAAGGCGTCCTCGCCCCCTTGGTCCATGACGAGGTCGTCGGGGTCGCACAACCCCAGCTCGATCGCGCGCGCGCGGAACTCCGTGCCGAAGCGCGGCACCGCCATGTTGAGCGAAAGGAAGTCGATGTCCAGCTCGACCGCCAGCCGCAGCGTCGCGCGCAGCGACTCGGCGGTCTCGTCCGGCAGGCCGACGATGAAGGTGCCGACGGTGCGCAGGCCGTGGCGTCGCGCGCGACGGAACGCGTCGCGCACCACCTGCACCTCGTAGCCCTTCTTGTAGGCCGCGAGTTGTCCGTCGTCGGCGCTCTCGACGCCGAGGATCACCGTGTGGCAACCAGCGCGCTTCATGGCCGCCAGGCGCTCGTCGTCGGCCGCGTCCGGTCGCGTGAACGCCGTCCACGACAACCCGCCGCGCTCCTCGAGGCCGCGGCACAGCTCCAGTCCGCGTTGCTTGACGACGCCGAAGGTCTGGTCGAGGAAGAAGAGCTCGGAGATGCCGAGCGAACGCACGTGGTCGACTTCGCGCAGGGCGTCCTCGACCGGGCGCGTCTTGAATCCCAGCGTGCCGATGACGCAGAAGGTGCACGGATACGGACAGCCGTAGTCGGTCAGGATGGTGGCGAAGGGCGTGCGTCGCGCGAACGAGAACCGGTAGAGCTCGTGGCGGAACAACTCGTGGCGCGGGACGGGCGTGCGGAACTCCCCGCGCTTCTTGCCGAGGCGGCGCTCCTCGATGCCATGCGGCAGGCGCACGGTCGCGTCGGCCACGCGCCCGGGTTCGCCCTCCAGCCAATGCAGCACGTCGTCCGACGAGAAGTCGTGCAGCGCGCAGTCGAGCCACGGCTCCTCGGCGAGGCGCGCGGCGCTCCGCTCGTGCAGCACGTCGCCGATCGCGGCGATCCGCCGGCCGCGCGCGGCCTGGTCGGCGAGGAAGCGCTTGTCCTCGGGCCACGAAACCGAGCCGACCAGCGCGACGATCGCCTCAGGGGCGAACGAGTCGATGCGCTCCCGCGCCGCGTCCGGCGCGAGTTCCTCGGCGATGCAATCGAGCACGCCGATCTCGTGGCGCGAGCCAACCACGCCGGACAGCACGACCAGGTCGATCGGGTGGAACAGGTAGTTCGACTTGGTGGTCTTCGAGCAGAAGTAGTCGCGGATGTAGGTGCGCTCCCCCGGTGGATTCAGGAGCAGCACCTTCATGCGGGCGCTCCCTGGCGCGCGCCGGCGGCGGACACGACGCGCAATCCGCCCCGCCGGGGCAAGGAGAGCGCCGGTTGCAGCACGCCGCCGGACAGGAGCACGCGCGCTTCGGCCAGCACCTCCTGCACGGCGATCCCCGTCAGGCATTCCGGCGTGCCGCGCCAGCAGGTGACCTGCTTGTTGTTGTGGACGTTGATGCAGGGGCTGCACACGACGGGCTTCCACAAGGCGTGCGCGCGCGCGCCGAGCGGCCCGTACAGGACCGGCGTCTCAGGGCCGAACAAGCCGAGGGTCGGCGTGCCCATGGCCGCGGCGATGTGCATCGGACCCGAGTCGTTGCTGACCACGAGGTCGGCGCGCGCGAGCAGCGCGAGGAACTCGTCGAAGGCGAGCCGTCCGCTCCAATCCAGCACGGCGCCGCGTCGCGTCGCGCCCGCCAGCGCGCGCACTTCGGCCACGTGCGCCACCTCGGAGGGCGCGCCCACGAGCACGACCGTGGCCTCGTCCTCGTCGGCGAGGAGGCGCGAGAGTTCGGCGTGCCGGGCGGCGGGCCAACGACGTTCGAGCGACAGTCGCCCGGCGTTGGCGTTGACGACGACCAGCGGCCCGCGCGCCGCCGCGGCGTCCAACCTTCGCTCCAGCGCCGCGCGCGCCGCCGCGGAGGGCTCGCACCCGACCACTTCGTCGATGGCCACGTCCCGTCCGTTCTCGCCGCCGGCGAGCGCGCGGAAGTTGCGCGCCACGTGCCAGTACCGATTGAAGGGCGTCGTGCGGCGATGGAAGCCGCCGCGCCACACGCCGGGCGCCGAGAAGCCATGCGAATCGGGCGCGCCGCACAGGAAGGCCACGAAGGCCGAGAAGCGCGTGAAGAACTCGAAGTCGTACACGGCGCGGTAGCGTTCGGCGCGCAGCACGCGCACGAGGCGCGCGATGCGCCAACCGATGCGCACCCAACCAGCGAGGCTCGGCTGCGCGCGCACATCGAGCGTCCGAACCTCGTCGAACAGACCCAGCGCGCGCGCGAACTCGGCGTTCTCCTGCAGGGTGACGAACACGAGGCGGGCATCCGGGTGGCGCCGCTTCAGGGCCGCCACCGCCGGCCCGAGCAGTTGGATGCTGCCGAGGCCCCAGAACTTGAGCAGCAGCACGTGGTCGCCGCTTTCGCGCGGTCCGAGGAGCTGGCGCATCAGGCGCCATGGCTGAAGCGCCGCGAACGCCAACCGGCCGAGCCACCTGTCCGCGGCTTGCAGGCTGTGCATCGAGATCCCGCTCCGGCCGGACATGACCCGTATTCTATCCCCTGCGCGACGGCCCGGCGGACGGATCGCGGGGGCGCCATGGCGGAGGTCGCGCGTCAGGGTTTCGCTGCGGAACCCAAGCACCTTTACGATGTTCCTAGGTCTGGCGCGGGTGCGCGGCTTGGCCCGGCAGGGTTTCCAGCCGAAAAACCAAGTCGGGACCGGGTCCGTGGGCTCGGCTCCGCGACCTTCCCATGTCGCCGGCGAGAACCATGAAGATGCGCGCGTACACATACCTGACGGCGGTGGTGCTGTGCTCCACGGCGGCGGTGGCTTGGTCGGCGGCCCAGGAGCGCGACGGAGCGCAAGCTTGGCGCGCGCTCAAGCAGCGCTTCGACACCGACCTCGACGGCAAGATCAGCCGCGCCGAGTACCCGCGCGCGCCTGCCGTGTTCCGGCGCCTCGACCGCGACCGCGACGGCTTCATCAGCGAGGCGGACTTCCTCGCGGCGCGCGATGGCGCGGCGCCGAGCGAACCCGCCAAGCCCGCCAGCGACGCGTCGGACGACATGACGAGCGACCAGCTCGCGTTCTTCGAATCCAAGGTCCGGCCGCTGCTCGCCGCCAACTGCTACAGCTGCCACAGCCCCGAGGCCGGCAAGGTCAAGGGCGGCATCCGCGTCGACAGCCGCGCGTCGCTCCTCGAGGGCGGACCTTCCGGGCCAGCGCTCGTGCCGGGCGACGTGGAGGCGAGCCTCCTCGTCAAGGTCGTGCGGTGGGAGGACGAGGACCTCTCCATGCCGCCGAAGAAGAAGCTCTCCGACGCGGAGATCGGCGTGCTGGAGGATTGGGTGCGCATGGGCGCGCCTTGGCCGAAGAGTTCGGGCGCTGCGGCTTCCGCCGGCGAGGGCGAGGGCACCGAGGTCGAGAGCTACGACATCGAGTACGACTACGAGGCCCTGCGGCGGGACCATTGGGCCTTCCGCCCCGTCGAGCCGGTCGAACCTCCCTCGATCGCCGGCAACACCTGGTCGCAGGAGCCCATCGACCGGTTCCTGCTCGAGGCGATGCAGGCGCGCGGCGTCGCGCCGGTCGCCGACGCGTCCAAGTCGACCTGGCTGCGTCGCGTGACGCTCGACCTGACCGGCCTGCCGCCCACGCCCGCGGATTTGGCGGCCTTCGAGGCCGACCGTTCGCCCGACGCGCACGCCAAGGTCGTCGACCGCCTGCTCGCCTCGCCCGCCTTCGGCGAGCGCTGGGGCCGCCATTGGTTGGATGTCGCGCGCTACGCCGAGAGCTCGGGCAAGGAGCGCAACGTCGCCTACCCGCACGCGTGGCGCTACCGCGACTGGGTCGTGTCGGCCTTCAACGACGACATGGCCTACGACCGCTTCCTCGCCATGCAAGTCGCGGGCGACCTGCTGCCCGCGGAGGACGCCGACCAGCGCGCCTCGCAACTGGTCGCCACCGGCTACCTCGCCGTCGGCTCGAAGAGCCACAACGCGCGCGACAAGCGTCAATTCATGCTCGACGTGGCCGACGAGCAGATCGACGCGCTGTCGCAAGGCATGCTCGGCTTGACGATCTCGTGCGCGCGCTGCCACGACCACAAGTTCGATCCGATCCCGATCGAGGACTACTACTCGCTCGCGGGCATCTTCGTCAGCACAGAGACGCGCTACGGGACGCAACGGAGCCAAGGCAACGACCATCCGAGCGAGTTGGTGGCCTTGCCCGCCGATGCGCGCCTGCCCGACGGCCCGACCATGCCCGCCACGGTGCGCGTCGCCATCGAGCGCGTGCGCGGCGTGACGGAGCGCCAGGCGGAGCGCGCCGCCGAGGAGAACATGCAGGCGCGCACGGGCGTGGACGCGCGGCCCGACGCGGTCAACCGCGTGCGCCAACGCGCCTTGGAACAACAAGGCAAGCTGCTCGACGAACTCCTGTCGCGCTACGACGCGGACGGGCGCTCGAACGAGAAGAACCGCGTGGCGATGGGCGTGGCCGAGGGCAAGCCGCGCGACATCGCCGTGTTGAAGCGCGGCGAGTTGGACAAGCCCGGCGAAGTCGTGCAACGCGGCTTCCTGACCGTGCTCGAGCCCTACGGCGAACCCGCCATCGGCGCGGGCAGCGGACGCCTGGAGTTGGCGCGCTGGATCGCGTCGGAGTCGAACCCGCTCACGGCGCGCGTGTGGGCCAACCGCGTGTGGTCGCACCTTTTCGGCGACGGCATCGTGCCGACCGTCGACAACTTCGGCCTCGCGGGCCAACCGCCGGAGCATCCCGAGCTGCTCGATTGGCTGGCGGCGACCCTCGTCGACGAGGGCTGGTCGACGAAGAAACTGGTGCGGCGCATCGTGCTGTCGCGCACCTACAGGCTGGCGTCGCAGGACGACCCGCGCCATTTGGCGCGCGACCCCGAAGTGGTCGCGCTGTGGCGCTTCCCCGAGCGGCGTCTCGAGGCCGAGGCCATCCGCGATTCGATGCTCTTCGCGGCGGGACTGCTGCAGACGACGCCGCCCGTGGGCTCCAACGCGGCCTTCCTCGAAGGCGTGCTGCGCAACGAGCAGGTCCTGGAACTGGTCGCCGACAGGCGCCCGGTGCGTTCCCTCTACTTGCCCATCCTGCGCGACCACCTGCCGGAGAGCCTCGCGGTGTTCGACATGGCCGATCCGTCCTTCGTCGTCGGCCGACGCGAGGAGACGAACGTCGCCACGCAGGCCTTGTTCCTGATGAACGACCCGACGGTCGTCGAGGCCAGCGATGCGTTGGCGAAGTCGCTGCTGCAAGCGGCGGGCGACGACGCCGGCCGCATCGAGTCCGCCTTTCTGCGCGCCTTGGGCCGCAAGCCCACGTCGAGCGAGCAACAAGCCGTGCAGCGCTTCCTCGCCGACTTCGACGCCGCCGCGGACACCCGCAGCGGGCCTCCGGCGCGACGCCTGCCGCGCGAACGACTCGGCGCGCCAACGCCGCCCGACGCGCGCACGCAAGCCTGGTCCGCCTTCGTGCAGACCCTGTTCCAAGGCGCCGAGTTCCGCTTCCTCGGCTGAACGCCATCCCTCCGCGCATCCACCCGCGCCTGCACCAGCACCTTTCGAGCACGATGCCATGAACGACCAGATCCGGAACGACGCGGACCAAGGCGACCCTTCGAACTGCCACCGGCGCGAGGCGTTGCGCCTCGGCGCCTTGGGCTTCGGCTGGCTGGCCCTCCAGGGGATGCTCGCGGAGTCGTCGCTGGCGCGCACGAGTTTCGCGCGCGGTGCGCAGGACGGCGCGGCGCTCGACCCGCTCGCGCCGCGCGCCGGACACCACGCCGCGCGCGCCAAGCGCGTGATCTTCCTCAACATGTCGGGCGCGCCGTCGCACGTCGACACCTTCGACCACAAGAGCGCGTTGAAGCGCGACGACGGCAAGTCCATCTCCGGACAGTTCCGCCAAGGCGCGAAACTGCTCGCCAGCCCGTGGGAGTTCCATCCGTCCGGCAAGAGCGGCTTGATGATCAGCAGCCTCCTGCCGAACCTGGCCAAGCAAGCCGACAAGCTGTGCCTCTTGCGCGGCATGCAGACCGAGGTGCCGGCGCATCCGCAGGCGCAGTTGAAGCTGCACACGGGTTCCTTCCAGTTCGTCCGTCCTTCGCTGGGCGCGTGGACGCTCTACGGGCTCGGCACGACGAACCGCAACTTGCCGGGCTTCGTGACGATCAATCCGCCCGGCGGCAGCGCGCAGCAGCACGGCAGCGCGTTCCTGCCGGCGACCTTCCAAGGCATGCCGGTGGCGGGCGCGGGACGGGTGGCGCGCGCCGCCTCGGAACCGGTGGCGAACACCGCCAACGCGCGCCTCGACCGCGACGCGCAGCGCAAGCAGCTCGACCTGCTGCAGAAGCTCAACCGCGAGCACCTCAAGCGCGAGCAAGGCGACGACCAGGTCGAAGGCGTGATCGAGAGCTACGAGCTCGCCTTCCGCATGCAGAGCGAGTTGCCGGCGCTGCTCGACTTGTCGAAGGAGAAGCGCGAGACCCTGGCGGCGTACGGCGTCGGCGGCGAGGACACCGACGCCTTCGGCCGCCAATGCTTGATGGCGCGCCACCTCGCCGAAGCGGGCGTGCGCTTCGTGCAGATCCACCAGGGCGGCTGGGACCACCACCGCAACCTGCGCAACGACCTGGCGGAGAGCTGCCGCAAGATCGACCAGCCCGTCGCGGCGCTGCTCGCCGACCTCGAGCAACGCGGCCTGCTCGCGGACAC
>JBKDQQ010000156.1:0-3512 GCA_046341775.1 Planctomycetia bacterium | reverse complement strand
CGCGCGGATGCGGTAGCGCCACGAGCCCACCCCGGCGGTGTTCGTGGTGGCGGTCGAGTTCGCCGGCGAGCTGAAGAAGGTCGTGTTCGTCCACACGCCGCCCACGTTCTGCTGGCGCTCGATCTCGAAGCTCGTCTCGTTCGTGGAGCGGTCGCGCCAGGTGATGCGCGCGACGCCCGCGCTTTGGCGCGTGACCGCCAAGTTGGACGGCGCGACGGGAGCCGTCGGGTTGTTGACGGTCACCGTGCGCGTGGCCGTGCCTTGCAGGCCAGCGGAGTCGGTGGCGCGCGCCGTGATCGTGTGCGTGCCGACCGTCAACGCGGTGGTGGTGAAGGTCGCGCCCGTGCCGATCTGGCCGATCAGGCTCGAGGTCCACACGAGGTTCGCCGTCAGGACGCCGTCCTCGGCGTCGTTCGCCGAGCCGGCGAAGGTCACCGCCGTGCCGGTGGTCGTGGTGAGGTTGGCCGAAGGCGCGGTGATCACGACGGTCGGGGCCGTGTTGCCGGGAGGCGCGCTGCTCAACGCCGCTTGGAGGTTGAGCACGCCGCCCGTCGCCACGACACCCGCCAGGCCGGTCACCGCGCGCGTCGTCGTCAAGAGGCGCGAGCGCACCTGCGTGTAGGTCCAAGCCGGGTTCTGGCCGTAGACGAGCGCCGCCGCGCCCGCGACGTGCGGAGAGGCCATCGAGGTCCCGCTCAGGTAGGCGTAGCCGCCGTTCAAGTACGTCGAGTAGATCGTCGAGCCCGGGGCGCCGAGGTCGACGCTGGTCGCTCCGTAGTTCGAGAAGCTCGAGCGCGCGTCGTTGTTCGTCATCGACGCAACGCAGACGATGTTGTCGAGGTTGTAGCCGCCCGGGTACTGCTGGCTGACATCCATGTTGATGTTGCTGTTGCCGGCGGCCGCGACGAACAGGTGGCCCACCGTCTTGGCGTTGTTGATGGCGTCGTACAACGACTGCGTGAATCCGCCGCCGCCCCAGCTGTTGTTGGACACCTTGATGTTGTTCGTGCGGCAGTAGTTGACCGCCAGCACGGCGTCGGAGGTGAAGCCGCCGGTCGGGCCGAGGAAGCGCAGCGGGATCAGCTTGCACCTCCACGCCACGCCGGCGACGCCCACGCCGTTGTTGCCGACGGCGCCGACGGTGCCCGCGGTATGGGTGCCGTGGCCATCCGTGTCGTCGGGGTTGTTGTCGATGCTGAAGAAGTCCCAGCCGCGCGTGTCGTCGACGTAGCCGTTGGCGTCGTCGTCGATGCCGTTGCCCGCGATCTCGCCCGGGTTGCTCCAGATGTTGGCTGCGAGGTCGGGGTGCGCGTACTGCACGCCCGTGTCGATGATCGCGACCTTGAAGTTCGCGTCGCCGGTGTAGGTGTCCCACGCCTCGGGGGCGTTGATGTCCGCGCCCGCGATGCCCGGGTCGGCGTTCACCGTCTGGCCGGTGTTGTGCATGCCCCACAACTGCGCGTAGCCGGGGTCGTTGGGCGTCGCCGACTTGCGAACGACCCAGTCGCGCTCCGCGTACGCGACGAAGGGCGACAGGCGCTCGATGGCGACCTCGACGCGCACCTTGGTGTTGACGAGCTCGATGCCGAGTCCGGACTCGACCACGCGGAAGCTGCCATCGCCCACCAGGGCGCGCACGGTCTGCTTGTACTCCTCCGAGGCGCCGTCCTCGAAGCGCACGAGCACGGCAGTCGGGTTGTAGGCGAGTTGCGGAATGGCCTCGATCGCACCCGCGGCGAAGCGGTGGGCATCGAGCGCCGCAGCCTCGGCATGCCAGGATTCCGTGGCGAAGGAGGTGGACGCCAGCGCGAGGGTGGCGAACACGGGCAGGGTCGAGCGAAGGAGCATGGAGAGGTTTCCCGTTAGGTTGAGGGTCTGGGATCCGTGGCCGGGTGCGAATTGGGGCCGCACACGGCTGGCAGCAGTCGCCGAGTCGGGATGGTCACCTCCCCTGGGAAGACGGGCTAGGTGGGTGGACGGAAGTCCCCGCACTTTTCCCGATCTTGCGCCGGAGAGGGTGGGCGCGATCCCGAGATCGATAGTAAGCAGGACGCGAAATTCGGGGGGATTGTTTCGTCGTAGCCGTCCAGATTTCGGAAGGGAGGGGGGTGGGGAGCGGTTGATCTGATGCTGGTCCCTTTCGCTGTGCGCGCCAAGGTCCTTCGACCGGCACGCTCCGCGTTCCCTTTGAGAAAATCGGCCTCCCAGGCGCCGCAGCTGCGGCCACCGCGAGCGTCCAAGTCAATATGGGCAAGCGAGTTCGCTCGAGTTTCCTCCCGGCCCGCGGCGCTGAAGAGGCCTCAGACGCTTGCGACAGCGCCGCAGAGCCAGCGTCACGCTCTCTGCCTCCGGAGCGCCGACCAGGTCAGTGGGGGTGGCCTACGCACGACCATGGAGCGACATCAACACGGAAGGAGGTCCTGTCCGGCTGCCCCCCCACCGCCGCCGTGTAGCGCTCGGCCCTACCACGCCCTCGGAACCCGTCCTTGGGCCCCGCCAACGCCCTTTGCCGGGCCTCGCCCGGGACACGCTGCACTCCTTCCATCAAGGACTAGACGCTCGCCGCGCAGCGGACCGTAGCAGGTAGGCCAGCTTGGACCCCGCAGTCGCGCACAACGATGTCGGCCAGCATCAGTCCACCCACACCAACTCACTCACCCCCCCCGCCCCCCCACGACCACCGCGTTCTGTCCGTACGCCCGTCCCAACGCCACCGCCTCCCCCCGCGCCATCCCCGGGACCAGCACGCTTGGCTCCGCCCGCCAACCCGGCGCCAGCGGCTCGCCCGCCCCGTGCCATGCGCGGAAGCCGCGCCGATGGATCTCGGCGACCAATTGCGCTTGGCGGCCCGCGTTCTCTTCGTCGGGCAAGACCTGTGAACCGGGATTGCAGGCCGTCAAGTACGCCCACTCGCTGCAGCCCACCTCGTCCAGCCAGCGGTCGAGCTCCCCGCTCCGCCCCCCCACGACCAGTGCCACCTCGAGCCCGCCGCGACGCGCGGTGTAGCGGGTGGCGCGGTACGCGGCGGCGAGTTCCGGAGTGGCGCGGCGCGGTGATGTCTCGGGCCGGGTCATGGGCATGAGTCTGACCGTTGCTCCGAAGGCTGCAAGCGCTTGCACGGGCGCGCACACGAGGACATGCGGGCAGCTGAACGCAGGTGGATGCGCGGCGTCCGCAGGCGCTAGCATCCGCGCTTCTCTCCGCCACGCAAGGCACGACCTGCCAACCGCTTGTCGGCGCGGCCTGCCCCAAGGACCTCGCCGCCCCACCATCCATGAGCGCCCACCCGACCGACATCGAGATCGCACGCCAAGCCAAGCCCCGCCCCATGCAGGAAGTCGCCGCGAAACTCGGCGTGCCCGAGGCGGCGTTGGAGCCCCATGGCCGCGCGAAGGCGAAGCTCGACCTCGCGGCGATCCCCGGTCTCGGCTCGAAGGCGCGCGGGCACTTGATCCTCGTCACGGCCATCAACCCCACGGCGGCGGGCGAAGGCAAGACCACGACGACCATCG
>JBKDQQ010000155.1:0-4908 GCA_046341775.1 Planctomycetia bacterium | reverse complement strand
CGCCGCGCACCCAGGCCTGGTGCGCGGCGCCGCTTGGCTTTGCGGTGGCCTCGGCTACGATGCGCCCATGCCCAGCCAGCGCGCCTTGCGCCTCTTCGTCGCCGCCGCGGCCGGCGCCGCCACGATGGCCGGAGAGCTCGCGGCCGTGCGGTTGCTCGCGCCGTGGTTCGGGGCCTCGACGGTGGTGTGGACCAACGTCATCGGCATCGTGCTGTTGGCATTGAGCATCGGCTACCTGTGGGGCGCGCGCCTGGCGCGCGGCGAGCATCCACGGCGCGTGCTGGCGCGCCTCCTCCTGTTCGGGGGTGCCTGGTACGCGGCCGCGCCGCACTTGGCGCGCGCCTGCGCCGCGCTCTTCCTCCCCGAGGGCCTCGCGCTCGACGCGGCCGCGGGCGTCGTCCACTGGGGCAGCCTCGCGAGCGCTTGCGTGCTCTTCCTCGCGCCCCTCGTGGCGCTCGGCGCCGTGGCGCCACTCGTCGTCGAGTGGTGGACGCGCGACGAGTCGGCGCACGCCGGCACCGCCGGTGGCATCGTGCTGTGCGCTTCCACGATCGGTTCGCTGTTGGGCACCTTCGGCGCGACGCACTGGCTGGTGCCTTCCTTCGGAGTGGTCGCCACCTTCGCCGGGGCGGGGCTGGTGCTCGTCGCCTGCGGCGTGGTGTCCGCGTGGAGCGGACGCCGCGCGCCGGCGCTGGCTCTCGTGCTGGTCCCCGTGCTGGCGCTCGCCGCGCCTGCGCGCACCGGTCCCGGGCCTCGGGATGGCGAGCGCGTGCTCGCCGAGGTCGACTCGCCCCTGCAACGGGTGCGCGTCGTCGAGCGTGCCGCCGATGGCTGGCGCTTCCTGCAGGTGAACGAAGCCTTCGACTCCTTCCAAAGCGCTTGGAAGCCCGAGCCCGGGTTGCTCGGCGGCGGCTACTACTACGACTTCTTCGCGCTGCCCTTGATGTTGGCGCCGCGCGGCTCGACCTTCAGGGCGGGCTTCATCGGGCTCGGCGCGGGGACGGCGTGGCGCGTCATGCAAGGCGTGCGTCCCCCGGACGTCAACTTGCGTGGCGAGGGCGCGGAGATCGACGTGGCGGTGGTCGAGCTCGCTCGGCGCCATCTCGACTTGCCGTCCGACGACGGATCGTTGCGCGTGCACGCCGGCGTCGATGGGCGCGTGTTCCTGCGCCATGTCGAGGGGACCTTCGACCTGCTCGTCGTCGACGCGTACCAGAACCAGGTCGAGATTCCGCCGCACCTCGCCACGCGCGAATTCTGGACTCTGTGCCGCGCGAAGCTCGCCGATGGTGGCTGGTTGATGGCGAATGTGGGCTCCTTCGGCCTGAGCGATCCGCTGCTCGAGGCAATCGCGCGGGCCATGGCCGCGGGCCTCCATGAGGAGGTGCGCATCTGGCGCGTGCCGTTCTCGCGCAACGCCATCCTGTGCGCGCGTCGCGCCGCGCCCGTGCCCGACCCCGCTCTCGTGGCGAGCGGGTCCCGGGAGCTGGACGCGCGCCTCGCCGCCATCGCGTTGCCCGGCATGCAACGTCGGATCTCCCCCGGCGCGGCGGACGCGGATGGGCTGGTCGACGATCGCGCTCCGCTCGAGGACTTGGGCCAGGAATCGTTGCGACGCGCCTCCTTGGTGTTGCGCGGCGAGGTCGCACCCTGATGCTCGCGGCCGCCGCCTTGCTCGGGTGCCTGCCGGCATCCATCCCGCAGCACGCGGCTGCGCTCGAGCGTGCGCGCGAAGGGCGCCACCCGGAGGCTTGGGACGCGGCCCTCGCCGAACCCGACCCGCTGCTCGCGGCCCGGGCGCGCATCTGGGTCGCCTGGTCGGCGGGGGACCTCTTCGGCGCCCGCCGCGAGTTGCACGTGGCGCGGCGCGTCCAGCCGCTCGATCCGCTGCTCGCGGAATGGCAAGTGCAGCTGTGCCTCGCGCTGCGCGACGCGGACGGAGCGCGCGCGGCCTTGGACGCGTTGGGATCGGCTCCCGCCGCCGAGCTCTCCCGTCCCGCGGTCGAGGCGCTGGAGCGCGATGCCGAACGCGCGGAGCACGCGCGGGCCTTGGCGCGCATCGTCTCGCTGGGCGCCTTCGCCGGGGCGGCGTGCGCGCTCTACTTGCTCGTTCGTCGACCGGGCTGAGCCCGCCGCGTCGCGCGCTCCAGCACGCGCGGCATGCGACCCCCAAGCGACGCGCCCGCCGGAGCTGGCGCCGACGGGCGCGCATGGCCGGTGATCCGCCGACGCTTCGTCGTCCCGGGGGACGGCGAGGCGCCGGAGGGGGCTCAGAGGATGTCGAGGATGCCCGTGCCCCCTTCGCCTTGCAGGGTCGACACCGACGCGCGGTAGTTCATGTCGGCCGACAGCTTGGCGTTCCAGGGCAGCAGTTCCTTGTCGCAGACGATGCCGAGCGCGACCGCGGCGAACCCGCGTGCCGTGTCGGTCAGGCCTTCCTTCTTCTTCAGCATCGCGACGAGCGGATCGATCGAGCGCGAGTCGCCGATGAAGCCGAGGCCCGAGGCGATGGCCGCCTGCGACGCGAGGCTCTTGGCGTTGCCGAGCAGGGTCACCAGCTCGGGCACCAGTTCCTTGTCGCCCAGCAATCCGAGGGCCACGGCGGTCTGCTTCAGCAGGTCGGGCTTGTACTTCGAGTCGAGCACGACCTTCTGGATGACCGGGATGGCGTCGCGCGCTTCGATCATGCCGATGGCCACGGCGATGTGGCCCTTCGTGTTGTCGTCGCCCGTCTTCTCGAACTTCTGGAGCAGCAGCTCCTTGGCTTCGAGGTCCTTGGCGATGCCGCACGCGATCGAATAGGCGCCGACGCTCTCGGGCGAACCCGAGTCCTTCAGGGCCTCGCGCAGGTTCTCCTTGGCGGTGGCCGACGGGGTCAGGCCCGCGTCGAGCAAGGCGCGCTCCATCACGCCGACGGCGATGCCGGCCCACGGCTTGAGGTGGTTCTTGCCCTTGGTCAATTGCGTCAGCAGGAAGTTGCGGCACTCCTTCTGGCCGTCTTCGTTGCCTTCGCCTTGACCGGGGCGTCCACCGACCTGGCCGAGGGCGATCATGGCGAAGTTCTTCGCCTGCAGCTCGCCGTCGTCGCTGATGCGCTTCAGCGATTCGCGGATCTCCCCGTCGATCTTGTCCTTGTCGCTGTCGCCGATGATGCCGAGCGCCAGCACGCAGGTCTGCTGGACGACATCGCGTTCCTTGCTGTTCTTGCCGACCGCGTCGACGAGCAGCTTGGCCACGCCTTGCTTCTCCTCGGGGCTGGCGCCCGAGAGGAGCTTCGCCATCGAGGTCGGCGCGTGGGCGCGGATGCGGTAGTCCTTGTTGCTGTCGCCGAAGTAGCGCTTGAGCCACTTGAGCTGGGCTTGGCGCGAAGCGCTGGGATCGCCACCGTCGCCGCCTTCGCCCGAGTCGTTGTCGATCGGCACGAGGCCGATCGCCAGCATCGCGGCGACCTTGACGTCCGGCTGCGACATGTCGGGCTTGTCGAGCAGGTCGACCAGCGCCTTCATGATCGTCTGGCGCGCCTCGTTCTTCGTCGTGCGCGCGCCGATCAATCCGAGGCCGTAGGAGGCGAAGGCGCGCGTGCGCATGGCCACCTGGTTCGAACCGACGAGCTTGCGGCCCTCCGGAGTGTCGAGCATCAGGCTCTTGAGCTTCTCGATCGAAGCCTCGTTGGCGAGGATGCCCAAGGACACCGCGGCGGTCTCCGCGATCTGCTGCGACGAATCACCGAGGAACTTCGAGATGATCGGCTCGAACTCGCTCGAGCCGTCTTCGGTGCGCACGTCGCCGATCTTCGCCAGCGCGATCAGCGAGGCGTCGAGGATGTCGTTGGCGCGCTCCTTCTCGAGGGCTTCCTTGATCGCCGGCACGACCTTGTTGCGGATCGTCTCTTCGCTCGGCTTGAGCGCGTTCTTGGCCTTGTCCTTCGCGCCGGGGTTGAAGAACTCGTCCGTGCCCGACGAGACGCCGCCCGAGTGGATGGCTTCCTTCAGGTTGAGGTACTTGTCCTTGTTGAAGCCCCACCAGAACTCCCACAGCGTCAGGTCCGGGCCGCTGGCGGCGGGACCCGTCGAGGGACCGCGCGGACCGGCGGCGGGACCACCCGTCGAAGGTCCGGGCGTCGAAGGTCCGGGCGAGCTCGGTCCGGGGGTCGAGGGGCCGGGCGCGCTGGGTCCGGGCGTCGAGGGACCGGGACCGCCGCCACCGCCGCCGCCGCCGCCGGGCGGCACGGTGTCGCCGGGGCCGCGGTAGGTGCCGCCGTGGGCATTCGACACGCCTTGCAGACCGAGCGTGGCTCCAGCGAGCAGTGCGGTGCAGATGAGGAAGTTCTTCATGTTCGTGTTGCCTGAGTCGGATCGGCGCGCGGGCCGAGTCGGTTGGACGAATGGCGCCGAACGCCATCCGTTGGTCTGAGCGGGAGCTAGCCTACAAACATCGAGCCAACAGGGGAGGTCTGGCGGTGAAAAGCCGCGCAGGCCGCCCTGCGCTCCATCGCTTTCACTCGGCGCCCCGAGGAAATCGACGAAAACCGGGACGGGTGCGGCTTGCATCGCCCCGGGGCGGCCTTCGGAACCCCGGCGGCAGCTTGACGAGGGGATCATGCCGCCGACGGCACCTCAGCCAAGGCGAGGTGCCGTGGGCAGGGTTGGCCACTCCTGCGGCGGAACGCGTCGGCCGCATGTGTTTCGGTTTCGTATCCGGTGTCGCGTCGGCCGTCGCGCGGCGTCACGAAACCGAACCCCAAAGAGCTCGAATCACCTTCTAGCGTCGCACCGCGCGGGTGTCACGCACCGGTCGCGGAGACCGGGTCGCGGGAACCGGTCGCCCGTCCGGCCTCGAGCGCCTCGAGGCCGGCACCGGATTCAGTCGCCCTCGTCCTTGCGCTCCTCGCGTTCGGTGAGGACGGCA
>JBKDQQ010000154.1:0-3236 GCA_046341775.1 Planctomycetia bacterium | reverse complement strand
TTGACAGCCGGACGGCGGGCTCAGCGGTTCTTCTGGAACCACTCGGCGTTGATCTTCTTGTACTGGGCCCACTTCTCCGGCAACTCCGCCTCGTCGAAGATGGCGTCGACGGGGCATTCGGGGGCGCAGGCGCCGCAGTCGATGCACTCGTCGGGGTTGATGTAGAGCTGCGGGAACTTGGCGAAGTCCGGCGCGTCCTTGACCGGGTGGATGCAATCGACCGGGCAGACTTCGACGCAGGCCGTGTCCTTCGTGTTGACGCAGGGTTCGGCGATCACATAGGTCATGGGCGGACTCGGTGGGGTGCTCTTGGGACTCGTCGGCTGGTCGTGCGCCGCGGCATCCCCGCCGTGCGAGGATTCGCGGCGCGCGGCGGTCGCCGGGCGGGTGCGCGCGTGGAATTCGGGGCTTGGATGGTAGGGGGGCGGACCGTTTTTGCAACCCCGATGGGGGTCGGGGCGCCCTTTGCGACTACGCAGCAGGATGCGCGACGGTTGCGGCGCGCGGACGCTAGGCTGTGCGCTCCGCATGACGGCCCTCCTCGACTGGAAGACCCTCGATCCGGCGCTCCTGCCGCCGGTCGCCTGGGCGCTCGTCGCCGCGGCCTTCCTGCTGGGCTCCATCCCCTTCGGCCTGCTCCTCGGTCGCTGGCGCGGGGTCGACCTGCGTCAGGTGGGCAGCGGCAACATCGGCGCCACGAACGCCGCGCGCGCCATGGGCCGCGGCATGGGGCTCGTCGTGTACCTCCTCGACGTCGCCAAGGGCCTGGTCCCCGTGCTGCTCGCCGGGGCGTGGCTCGACGATCCCGCGCTCGGCGCCGGCGTCCAGGAGCTGGCCCAAGGCGCGACGGGACTCGCCGCGGTGCTGGGCCATTGCTACACGCCGTGGCTCGCCTTCAAGGGCGGCAAGGGCGTCGCCACCGCGTGCGCCGCCGTCGTGGCGGTCGAGCCCCTGGCCTTCGTCGCCGGAGGGCTCGCATGGCTCGTCGTGCGCGCGACCACCGGCTGGGTCGGCTTGGCCTCCATGGCCATGTGCGCGTTGTTCCCCTTGGCGTGGCTGGGGCTCGCGCGCGACGCGCAGCCGCCCCTGCCGGCGGGACTCGTCGCGGCATGGAGCGCCATCGCGCTCGTCGTCGTCGTGCGCCACCGCGCCAACATCGCCCGCATGCTCGCGGGCGTCGAACCGCGATCCGGCCGCCGCGCGCACGTCGCGCCGGTCGACGCCACGCGCGGCGACGACGAAGGCGGCAAGCTCGAACGCACATGAAGTCCCGCAAGACGGAAGCCGGCTTCGGCCGCGCGTTGGTGATCGGCGATGGAGGGTGGGGCACCGCCCTCGCGCTGCTGCTCGACAAGAACGGCGTCAAGACGACCCTGTGGAGCGCCTTCCCCGAGCACGCCGAGGAGATGCGTCGCGCCGGCGAGAACCTGCGCTTCCTGCCGGGAGTGCCGCTGCCCTCCACCTTGCGCATCACGGCCGATCCCATGGGCGCCGGCGCGGACGCCGACCTAGTCGTCACCGCGGTGCCCACGCAGCACCTGCGCGGCGTGCTCAGGCGCTTCGAGGACGCCTTCGCCGGAGGAACCCCGGTCGTCAGCGCCACCAAGGGCATCGAGATCGAGACCTTCAAGACCCCCTTGCAGGTCATCGCCGAAGTGCTCGGCGCGCGCCCCTTGTGCGTGCTCACCGGCCCGAGCCACGCCGAGGAGGTCGCGCGCGGCAAGCCCGCCTCCGTCGTGGCCGCGTCGTCCGACCTCGAGTACGCGCAAGGCGTGCAGCGCGCCTTCTCGGGCCCGACCTTCCGCGTCTACACGAACCCCGATCCGCTCGGCGCCGAGTACGGCGGCGCGCTCAAGAACGTGATCGCTATCGCCGCCGGCATCGGCGACGGCCTCGAGCTCGGCGACAACGCGAAGAGCGCGCTGCTCGTGCGCGGCATGGTCGAGATCGCGCGCTTCGCCTGCGCGCGCGGCGCGCGCCCCGAGACTTTCTTCGGCCTCGCCGGCGTGGGCGACCTCGCCACGACCTGCTTCTCGCGCCATTCGCGCAACCGCGCGGTGGGCGAGGCGCTGGGCCGCGGGCGCAAGCTGTCCGACGTGCTCGGCGCCACCCGCACCGTCGCGGAGGGCGTGTACACGACGCAAGCGCTGTTCGGCCCCGAGGCCGATCTCGGCGATCTGTCGATGCCCATCGCGGCCCAGGTGCACGGCGTGCTGTTCCGCGGCAAGGATCCGCGCGAAGCAGTGCTCGAGTTGATGACGCGCGCTCCCGCCGGGGAGATGGACGGCATCGTCGAGGCGCGCGCATGAGCGCCGGAGCGCAGTTCGCCGCGTGGTTCGTGGCCACCGTGGCGCTGCTCGGCGTCGCCGCGACCTTCGGACGCATCGCGCGGAATCGCGCGGCGCAGCGCGCCCTGCACCTCGTCTTCGTCGGCCTGACCGCCGCCTCGCTGGCATGGACGATCAAGGAAGCCTACGAACTCGGCGCGTTGTACGACCTCGCCTCCGCGGGTTGGATCACGCCTGTGCACCTCGCCATCGCCAAGGTCGCCACCGGCTTCCTCGTCTTCCCGATCGTCGCGGGCGTGCTCGCCTGGCGCGACGGCAAGCAGCGCCGCATGCACGCGTTCCTCGCATGGTGCGCGATGATCCTCATCGTGCTGGCGGCCATCACCGGATCGATCATGATCCTCCTCGCCGAGCCCAAGGGCTGAGGCGTGCATCCGCGCGCGGCGCGTCCCGCCCCGCTCAACCCGCGCGCCGCAGCGCGCGCTCGACGCCGTCGAGCACGAAGGGCGCGCACACCAGCGTGCCGTTGGCCACGAGCGGCACCGCCAGCAGGAGCAGCCAACTCGACTTGGCGCGGAAGCCCCACAGGGTCGCGCCCAGGCCCAGCACGCCGAAGGGCAGCGCCACCCAGCGCGCCGTGGCCAGCGCGGGCGCGTTCTCGGGCGACAGCGCCCACCACCAGAAGGTGGCCCACCACACGCTCCAGCCCCGCGTGGCGAGCACCCTGGCCTGCCCCCACGTGCGATGGCGCCGGCGCACGTGCACGCGATCGCGCCACAGGTTGCGCAGGGGACGGGCCATGCGCGAGGCAGTCTAGCCTGCCGTTGGACGCGCTCGGTCCTCGTTGCTAGACTCTTTCCCCGGCAATCCCAGCAGTCGGTCCGGGGCGTAGCTCAGCTTGGCTAGAGCGCTACAATGGGGTTGTAGAGGCCGGAGGTTCAAATCCTC
>JBKDQQ010000153.1:0-2633 GCA_046341775.1 Planctomycetia bacterium | reverse complement strand
CGGACGCGGCACCGTGTTGACGAGCGAGGCGTGCCTCCTCAACAAGAATCGCAACCCGCACCTCTCGAAACGCCAGATCGAGCAGGCGCTGCGCGACTGGTACGGCCAAGAGCGCGTGCTGTGGCTCGGCGACGGCATCGTCGGCGACGACACCGACGGGCACATCGACGACTTGGCGCGCTTCCTCGACGCGCGCACGATCGCGACCACCATCGAACCGGACACGCGCGACGCGAACCACGAGATCCTCGCCGACAACCTGCGCCGCTTGCGCCTGATGAAGGACGCCGACGGACGTCCCTACGACATCGTCGAACTGCCCATGCCGGGACGCGTGGCGCACGAGGGGCAGCGCTTGCCGGCCACGTACGCCAACTTCCTGTTCGTCAACGGCGCGCTGCTCGTGCCCACCTACCGGAACAAGCGCGCCGACGCGGCCGCCCTGGAGATCCTGCAACGGTTCTACGGCAAGGAGCGCAAGGTGGTCGGCATCGACTGCGTCGAGCTGATCTGGGGGCTGGGGTCGATCCACTGCTTGACGCAGCAACAGCCGGCCAGCGGTTGAGGCGGCCGAAGCCGCGTCCTCGAGTCACTGCTCGCGCCCCGCGGCGACTCGCAACAGGGAAGAGCCGAAGTCGATGGAGCCGTCGCCTTCCTGAAGTTCAACGACCCCGTAGTCGCCCCTGCGGCGGCGCAAGGGCCTGGCATGCAGGACTCGCGCACGCTGATTCGCCGGCCGTCCTTCGGGGCTCCAAATGCGGCCTAGGATCCAGTCGTGGTCGTTGGTGCGCGCGCGAAGACCGTACAGCCCGTCGAGAGCCGTCGGCCAACAATGAACGACGGGTTGCTTGCCCATGGCCAGATGCTTCAGGACGGCCAGGTTGCCGACCAGCTCGTCGCTCCATGGCATGTGCGCCAGACGCTCCAACACGTCCTTCGTCCGGCGTTCCTCGTTGGCGTGGCGTTCCTCGGTCGCGCGCGTCGTCCATGGCTCGTACGCGGCCAGCAAGGCCTTTTGCACGCGCGCCAGAGCCTGGGCCTCCAGTCGCGCGGCCAGGACTGGTTCATCGAGCACCTTCGAAAGGTCGTGGATCGAGATCCGCGCGGACGAGGCCAGCTGGCGCCATGCATCGTCGATGGCGTTGGAGCCCAGGCTGCGGCGGAAGTACATCTCCGCCGTGGACTCCACGATGTCCCTGCTCAAGTAGGTGCGCCGATCAGGGCCCACGATCAGGATCATCGCCCCGGTCCCGGGCGGTTGCTTCGGACACGGCCCGACCCACATCCCGTAGACCAGAACGTCCTTGGCTTGCGCCTCGTCGAGGCACCGGTCTTCGTGCAGCAATAGTTGTTCGCGCCAGCGCTTGGTTTCCTGGTCGAAGAGCGGATGGTCCTTGTGGCCCGCTTCCACCACCCAGCGCACATCGGCATCGGGCGTGGGCAACAGCGCCCTAAGCGGGCTGTGGTCCGCCGAACGGCCCAATGTCGCCTCGCGGGCCTTGGGTCTCCAAGCTAGCGTCGCCGGCCAGTAGGCGACGTTCATCGTTCCATCCCGGAGTCGATCGACGAATGCCGTCGCAGGGACGTGCGCCAGGATCCAGTCCTCCAACTCCGCCTGGTCCTTCATCACATGGATCCTGGTGTCGGGCTTCACGTGGCGCACGGCCCCCAGCCAAGCCTCCCAGGCGCCGCGCGTGTTCGCCTTGGCTTCCAACTCGTCGTGTTCCAGCTGCAGCGCCGCGCGACGCATGGTCGTTTCGTTGCCTTCGTCCAAGGTGCGCAGCTCCTCGATCGACAGCGCGAGTCGCTGCACGAGCTGTTGCTCCTCCCGGCCCACTTCCTCCAGCTGTCGGGCGATCTCCGCTGGAATCGCGCACTTGGCCCTCTGCAACGTGGCGATGGCGTCCTCGACTCCCTTGCGCCGCGCTTGGATGTGCTCCTTGGCGAGGGCCGCCTCGCCTTGCTTCCGCTCGATGCGGCCTTGCAAGTCCAGCTCTCGAAGCTCCTCCAGCACCTCGCGGTGGCGCTGCTCGCAGGCCGACAAGTGTTCGAAGTACGCGTCGATCGAATAGGACTTCATGGTTCGAGGGTGGGAGGCGGTCGGAAGCCTCCAAGAAGAAGGCGCAGGAGCAGTCCCGAGCCCACGCGCATGGTCCGCGCCTTGCGGAGCTCGCCGGCCCAGATCCTTGCAACGACCGCCCTTGCGACCGTCGCTTCCTCGCTGGATGGCCCCGCGAGGGCTCGGGAAGGGCCGGGCCAAGGCCTGGGCGCGGTCCATGCTCCACATGGCTGGGCTTGCCGGCGGCCACGGGCTAACATCGGGGCTGGTTGCCGTGGCGAGCGGTCCGTCCGCGTCGCGCGTGGCGGGCCTGCCGCGCCGGCGCAGCCCCGACCCAGACATGACGCGCACCGCACGCAGCACGCAGCACGCCTCGCGATCCACGAACCATCAAGCGCCCGCGCCGGACGCCACCCCGCTTCCCAGCCCCGCGGAGTGGCGGGCGATGATCGCCCCCTACCAGCAGCCCGACCACGCCAAGGCCGCGTGGCAGGTCGTCAATTCGCACGGGTCGTACTTGCTCGTGTGGCTGGCGATGATCGCGGCGTGGCAAGTGGCGTGGTGGCTCGCGCTG
>JBKDQQ010000152.1:0-6970 GCA_046341775.1 Planctomycetia bacterium | reverse complement strand
GTGCAGATCGGAAACACCCACGGCCCCGGGCAGATCCCGTGGCAGGGCGGCGTCATGCGCTACTACCAAGCGTGGTACGAGGACCCGACGCCGGGCTTCTGCACCCCGAAGACCACGAACACCACGAATGCCGTGGGCGTGTTGTGGGTGCCATGACCACCGACGGACCACGACGGATCGCCGCCACGCCGCTCTCCGACGGGTGAAGGGCGTGGCGGCGTCCGCCGGACGGTCCAGGTGCGATCGGCGGCCGGCAGCCGCAACGGGCGCGCACCAGCCGCTCGGACGGGCCTGGGATCGTGCGCTGGACGGGTTGGTGACGGTCGGTTTCCCCTCGTCAGGCCCCGAACGACGTCCTCGGGAACGTGCGATCCATACGGCACGCATCGGCGGCAGTGGATCCGTGCAAGGTCCGCGGCGGGGCGACCTGCGACGACGGGCTGCTTTGCATTTCCGCGGATTCCGCGCGAGGAACGGACGTCCGGAACGCTTGGTCTGGCGTGGACGCACCCGATGGAACGAGCCGTCCGCGCCCCCCCAAAGGACAACCATGAAGTACGACATCTTGCTGCTCCGCACCGTGGTCCATGCATCGCTTTGCGTTCTACCGATCTTCCTCGCGGGCTGCGGAGGAGGGGGCGGTGGCGAAGAGGACACGGGTGGAGACGATGGCGATGTGATCGTCGACGATGGCGACCCGACGCCTGCCCTTGGATGCGACGGCGCGGCGTCGCTGGGCGGCTCGTACGTTGTCGAGGTGGTGGACAACTTCGACTACGGCACCGTCTTGAGCTTCCCGTTCCTTCCAATTGCGAGTCATCTGCATGGACGAATCATGGAGCTCGTGCCCGTGGAAGAGCTCCTCCCCGAGTCGTGCGAGGACGATGACACGTGCGGCACGGTCTACGGCGCGACATCGGCCGGCCTCGGGACCGCCAGCCCCAGCGGGCGGTACTCGACCTTGCAAGTCACGACCGGGGCTAACCGAAACTGGCCTGATCTCCCCGCTCTCGCCGGCATGATGGGCGGACTGCGTCTCGCTGGGGAGGATCTGACGGTGTGGCTGTGGGGCGCGGCCGCCACCGTGGCATCGGACGAATCGATGCAGTTCGCCCTCCAGTACTACGTCTACAGCGGCGACGCCATCGGCTCGGAACATCACGACACGGCGGGCGTGGATGATGATTGCGATGGGATCATCGACGAGCCCGACGAAGAGCGCTTGGTCGACACCGTCGCATCGGATCCCGACACCGGGAGCCCGGTCGTCGGTGATGGCATCGTGATCCTCAAGCTGCGCCGTTGAGCGGCGACTTGCGTTCGCCGCGGGCGTTTCACGCCCGCGGCGAACGCAGGACGCGTGCTCGAGCACCGCGCGACGAATGGCGAGAGTGCGCAGGCAGGCGCGCTCGTGCACCGCAGGACGGCTTGGCGCGCGCTCGGCGACCATGGCCGCGCGGTCCGCCGTTCCATGGCCTGCTGCTGGCACACCTGCACGGTGATCGACACCATCGACATCCGCGCGACACCCGGCCGCCGCTCCTCCTTCCCCAGCCCCCCCACGCGACATGCACGACGAATCGTCCGAACCCTACTCCCCCGCCGAACGCATCTACGGCTCATGGCGCCTGCGCTTGGACGCGGGCGATGCGGCGGAGTCGTTCGACGCGCTGTGCGCGTCGCATCCCGAGCTGGCCGACGAACTGCAGGCGCTGCACGCCTTGGCGGCCGAGTTGAAAGGCCTCGCGCAAGCCGCGGAGCTCGGGACCAGCGCGGAGGAGCGCTCGACGCGCGACGAGGCGGCGCAGGCGCTGCGGGAACTCGCGCGCCACGGCGCGGTCGGCGGCCGCTACGAGATCGGCAGGGAGATCGGGCGCGGCGGGATGGGCAGCGTCCATGAAGCGCGGGACCTGCTGCTGGAGCGCGTCGTGGCCTGCAAGCGCATCGCCGATCCGGCCGCGACCGCGCGGCTACTGCCGCTGTTCCGGCGCGAGATGCGCATCGCGGCGCGGCTGTCGCACGCCGCGGTGGCTGGCATCCACGACGCCGGCGTCGACGCGGAGGGGCGCGCGTACTTCACCATGCCCCTGATCCGCGGGCGCAACTTGTCCGAGGTCTACCGCATGGTCGCCCGCGGCGCGGACGGATGGAGCGTCGTGCGCGCGGTGGCCATCCTGCTGCAGGTGTCGGAGGCGATGGCCTACGTGCATGCGCAAGGCGTGGTGCACCGCGACCTGAAGCCCGGCAACATCCGCGTCGGCGAGTACGGCGAGGTCCATGTGATGGACTGGGGCATCGCCAAGCTGGCGGGTGATCCGATGGCGGACGACGGATCCCCTCGGGCGAAGCTGGCCGAGGCCAGCGGCGGCGCAGGCACCCCGCCGTACATGTCGCCCGAGCAATGGCGCTCGGGCGGCGTGGCGGGTCCGTCGAGCGATGTCCACGCGCTGGGCGTCATGCTGTACGAGCTGCTTGCCGGCCACCCGCCCTACCACGGCGAGGGCGAGGGGCGCGTCGCGACGGACGTGCTGTGGCAGCGCATCCAAGCCGGGCCGCCCACGCCGATCCACGCGATCGCACGCGAGCAGCCGGCGGAACTCTGCTCCATCTGCGAACGGGCGATGCGGCGCGAGCCCGACCAGCGCTATCCAGACTGTTCGGCGCTCGCCGCCGACCTGCGCGCCTTCCTCGAAGGCCGTGTCGTCGCTGCGCACGAAAGCGGAGCCTGGGCGGAGACGAAGAAGTGGGTGCGGCGCAACAAGCCGTTGGCCGCGGCCCTCGCCGCCACCGTGGTCGCATCGGTCGGCGGCGCGGTGGCGTTCCAGTCCAAGGCAGTGGAGGCCGAACGCAACGCCAAGGCGGCGGAGCTGGAGCGCGACCGCGCGAACGACCAGACGCGACGCGCGCAGGATCTGGCCGTGGAGGCGGCCGCGCAGGCGCGCAAGGCCGAGGAGCGCGGCGCGGCCCTCGCGAGCCAGATCACGGAAGTCGAGCTGCGCACCTTGGGCGACGAGGCGCAGCGGCTGCGTCGCGCGCTGAACGACCGCGGCAACCCCCTGAAGGCCTCCGCATGGATGGCCGCCGCCAGGAGCGCGGTCGAGGGAGGCGTCGACTCCGATGGTCGGCGCATCCCGGGGTTGGCCGATGTGCGCGCGCGACTCGCGGCACTGCGCGATGCGGGACGCTACCTGCCGCTCGCCGAGGATGATCGGCTGCGCGACGAGCTGAATCACCCCGCGCAAGCCGAGCTCGCGCGACTGGTCGGTCGGCGCGAGGAAGTGGAAGCGACCATGCGCGGCGAGATCAACCAGTTGGAGAAGCGGGCGGAGTGGCAGGCGCGCATGCTGGGCGCGAAGTCTTGGCCGAAGAAGGAAAGCTACGCCCGGAACGGCGACGTGCAGGCGACTCTCGAAGAACGCCCACCGGAGCACCTGGCGCGGGAGAGCTTGCTGTACACGCGCTCGCATGCACGCCGCTTGCATGGCATGGAGATGCGCGGCCTGGTCTACGCGGAGCATGCCGTGGCCCATGCGACGAGCGAGCACCAGCCGGAGGCGCGCCGCGCCTTGGCGTGGGCCCTGTGGGCGACCGGCAAGCCCGAAGCGGCGCGCGTCGAGCTGGAGGCGGCGCGCGACGCCGCCGCCCCCGAGGCCAAGTCGTCCCATGCCGAAGACCTGCTCCTCATGGCGGCCGAGCAAGCGCGCTTCGCAGGCGCGGAGCGCACGACGCGCGAGCAGGAGGTGCAGGACTGGAAGGCGCAAGCCAGGCAACGTTGGAAGGGCTTCGATGCGGATGTCGCGGCGAAGACCGCGGAGATCGATCGACGCATCGTCGAGGTGCGCGAGCGCACCAAGGAGCGCCGCACATGGCGTTTCCGCGACACGGCCGACGAGCTGGTGCACGCGCGCCTCGTCGAAGCCGAAGCGCGACTCGTCGCATTGCAGTCGCTGCTCGCGGCCCACGACGATCCGGAACACGCACGCCGTTGGGAGGAAGCCGTCGCCGGCGTCGCGTCATCGCCCCGCTACGCGGGAACCAAGTGGCCCGGCGGTGCCTTCGCTCGGCAGATCGGTCTCGTCCCGCTCGGTCCGGACCCGCGCTCCGGACTGTGGGAGTTCCTGCATGTGGAATCGGGTGCGCAGCCCGTCCGCGACGCGGAAGGATGCATCCAGCCGACGCCGGAGGCGGGCGTCGTCTTCGTGCTGGTGCCGGGAGGCGCCATGCCGCGCGTACAGCCGCCCAAGGAAGCGCGCTACTCGCAGGAAGAGTGGGCCATCGGCTTCGAGCTGGCGCCCTACTTCCTCGCCAAGCACGAGTTGACGCGAGCCCAATGGGAACGCCTCTCCGGCGACGCCAGCAGTCGGACGCCGAGCGACCAGGCGCTGCTCCCTTCGATGCTGCCCAGTTGGCGCGACTACGACGAGCGTCTACTGCCCCGCTTGTGCGGCGTGTCCTTCCCCAGCCGCCTGCAGTGGGAGTACGCGATGCGAGCCGGCACCACGACCTTGTGGTGGACCGGCGACGCGGAGTCGTCGCTGGTGGGCTTCGAGACGCTGCGCTTCGGCGACAAGCCAGGCGACCTCCTACCCATCGGCGCGCTGCCGCCGAACCCTTGGGGCTTCCACGACATCGTGGGCAACATGGCCGAGATGTGCGGCGACGTGGGCGCTGACATCGAGGACGAGCTGCTGACGGAATGGGTGCAGCTGGTGCCGCCCTTGCCGGGAGATGGCCTCAAGTCGATCGCCCTCGACACCTACCGACTTTCCTTGGGCGGGGCCTATTGGATGCGGCCGCGCGCTGCGCTGGTCGAGATGGAGCTCGACCCGGGCGAACGCGAGTCCGGCAGCGGCCTGCGGCTCGCGATGCGCGTGCTGCCGTAGGACCAGCCAACGCCCGTCGATTGGGCGCTGGCCAGCCGCGACGACGCGCAGCCGAGCTTCACTCCATCTTCATCCGGATTCCGGGTGAGAACGCGCCTCTCCACGCGCTTTGCCCAGCACGGACGGTAGTTGCTTCACCCAAGGTGGGTGTGGTCTGGCGTTCGTGGCGGCTGCGGGGCTCTCGATCCGCAGCCTGCATCCCCTACCCCGCCGACCTGTCGCTGCCTGCGCGGCGGAAGGTCGCATGGCTTCCACTGCCAATCGCATGCACACCGCATTCTTCTCCGCCAGCCTGGGCTTGCTGGCGTTCTCCGCGCCCGTCCTCGCACAGGCCAATCAGCTCAAGACCGACTTCGTGTTCGTGGTCGACTGCAGCGGCTCCATGGGCAACAACATCACGGCTGTGCGGAACGGCGTGAACTCCTTCGCCCAGCAACTGGTCGCCAGCAATATCGATGCCCGCTTCGCGCTGGTTCGCTTTGGAAGGGACCTCCCGTCGCCCGCGGAGGACGGCCGTCCGGAACTCGTGCTCGACCTCACCCCCAGCGCCATCGACCTGTCCAACGCGCTGGCCAACCTGACCACGGGAGGCGACAGGGAACCCGGCCTTGAAGCGATCCGAATGGCCTTGGGCGCGGCTCCGCAAGGCTTCGAACAGGCACCCGGCTCAATCTCCTATCGCACGGGCGCGTTGACGAACATCATCCTGCTGACGGACGAGGATTCGGATTCGCCGAGCTATCCGGCCAACCGACTGTGCGCACCCGGCTCCTCGGGCAGCACTGTCTGCCAAGGCACCGGCCAACCCGGCGGACCCGGCAGCACCACCTGGCCCGCCTACCAGGCGGAGATCAATGCGACCGCCGCGGCGCTGCTCGCGCGTGGCGCGTACCTCAACCTCGTGGTCGATGACCTCGCGGGCCAGTCCTTGTTCCAATACGGCGACTCCTTCGCGACGGTGCTGGATCCAAGCGGCAACTTCGATCGCCTCGGCACGTTCAACGCCATGTCCTCGCTGGTGCAACAGACGGTGCAGGGGCGGGTGTTGGCGGGCGGAGGGCTCGCTCGCTCGTTCCACCTCCCGTTCATGTCCGGGGACAACGACAACGACGGCATCTCCGACCTGGTCGAAGACCTCTTCCGCACGAAGGTGCAGGAAACCCTGCAGGCCAACGCCGCGCCGGTCTTCACGCAAGGCCCTGGATCGACCTGCGGCGCGGGCTCGGCACCGCTGTCGGCGGTCGTAGGCCAACCGTCGACCATCATCGTGCAAGCGACCGGTCCCGAAGCCTCGCAGACCACGACGCTGTCGCTGCAACCCGGCGCGCCTGCCGGCGTCGTGCTGGACTCGACCGCCGGGGCGACGGCCAATGGTCAAATCCGCTGGACGCCCGGGCCGAGTCAAGTCGGCCTGCAGGTCGTGCGCGTGGTGGCGACCGACGACGGCTTGCCGCAGCGCTCGACCACGCTGGAAGTGTGCATCAACGTGGGCGTTCCCAGCGTTTCGGCCTACTGCTTCGGCACGGCTTGCCCGTGCGCCAACGACGACGCGACCGCCGGCTGCGCCAACTCGACGGGCGCGGGCGGACTGCTCGACGCGACCGGTAGCACCTCGACCGCGACCGACGACCTGCGGCTGGTCGCGACGCGCCTGCCGCTTGGCACGTTCGGCGTGCTGTACGCGGGCACGTCCACGACGCAGGCGCCCTTCGGCGACGGCTTCCGCTGCGTGCAACCCGGACCCCCAGGGTCGCCGGCGGGCACGGGCTTCCTGCGCTTCCCGATCCGCAACAGCGGTTCGAACGGCGCCTTCCAGGAAGGACCGGGGATCGCCGCGTGGAGCATCACGGCGCCTGGCGGGTTCAGCCCGATCCAACCCGGCTCGGTCTGGCACTTCCAAGCGTACTACCGCAACCCAGCGGGTCCGTGCGGGCAGGGTTGGAACCTGACCAACGCGCTGTCGGTCACGTTCCAGTGACCCACGAAGCGCGTTTCCGATGACTCGCGGTGGGGCCACCCCAGCAGGGAGTGGCGCCCCCAAAACCAGTCGGAATGCGTTGCCGTAAATTGATTTGCGCACGCCACAG